>JAGQOI010000068.1 GCA_020427625.1 Phycisphaerales bacterium
ATCCGGCCGCCACCGCGCTGCCCCCCCAGCGCCGACACGACGCCGAGCCCGATGAGCAGGCCGACGGCGGTGCCCGACCCCACGGACGCCCGCATCGTCGCGAGCGGCGCGACGCCGAGCCGATCGCCCACGCCGAGACAGAGTCCGAGCAGCAGCGGCATGAAGACGCCGATCCCCCGCATGTTCGTGAAGGCGTACAGCAGCACGATGATGATGCCGACGAGCGAGCCGATGAGCGCCCCGGCCGCGACGCCGCCGCGCCGGCGTCCGACCCGCAGGGCGATGCCGATGGCGACCGCGTTCGCCGCGCCGGCGGACATCTTCAGTACGCCGCTCGACCAGATCGTGCCGAAGCTGAACGGCACGACGATCGCCGTCGTGATCGCGCCGACGACAAGCGTCGTGACGAGCGCCTCGCGCACCGACCGGCGCCGGGGGACCTCGTCCGATCCGGCGTCGATCCCCGGCGCGATCGTCACGACCACTGGGCCAGGAGGGCCGAGAGATCGCCGGGCCCGACGATGCCGTCGCCGTCGAGGTCGGCCGCGCACCCGCGACACGGTCCCCACTGACCGAGCAGGATCGCGAGATCGGCCGGGCCGACGACGCCGTCACCGTTGAGATCGGCGTCGATGATGGTCTCGCATTCGTCGGGCACGCCGTTGCCGTTCACGTCGTCGCTCGCGCCGCTGAGGATGTCGCACGCGTCGGGCCGGAAGTTGCGGTTGCAGTCCGTGCCCGCATCGGGCAGGAAGTCGAATCCGGTCGGCAGGTCGAGCTCGGTGTCGTTGCCCGTGACGTACGAGCGGAGGAAGATGCCGGTCTGGCCCTCGAACACGTAGATGCGGGTCGAGTTGATGTGCAGGGCGTCGACCTGGTGGTCGTCCAGCCAGGTCTCGTCGTCGTGGGCGCCCGGACGCCCGCTGTTGTGGCGCGAGACGTAGACGTGTCCGTCGGAGCCGCGGCGCAGACCGAAGGGCTGATCGAGCGTGAGCGCCTCCTCCGTGCCGCCGTTGTTGAACTGGCCGATGAACGCGCCGGTCGTGCCGTCGAAGGCGAGGACCTGGTTGGTGTCCTTGCTCGCGACGAGCAGGTGCCCGGCGGGCGAGAAGAGCAGGCCGCGGGCGGTGACCATGCCGCCGTTGTCCGCCGCGCCGACGAACTCGCCGAGGGCGGCGCCACTCACGAGGTCGAACGTCACGACGCGCTCATCTCCCGTCGCGACATAGAGGGTCGTGCCGTCGGGTCCGACGTCGAGCCCCTGCGGCGCGAGCAGTCCGCCGCCGCTGAACGTACGTACGAGGGTGCCGGTCGCGAGATCGTACTCGTTGACCCGGTCGAGGTCGCGCACGCTGACGAGCAGCGTGTCGCCGGGTCCGAGGGCGAGGAACGTGGGATGGGCGAGGTCGCCGCCGTCGTTCGTCGCGAAGTTGCCGACGAAGGCGCCGTCGGCGTCGAACTCGACGACGCGCCCGTCATCGCTGCTCGTGACGAACACGCGTCGATCGGGCGTGATGCGGACGTCGGTCGCGTCGAGCAGCGTCGTGCCGCTCGACACCGCCGTGCGCACACCGGTGAGGGCGTGGAACCGGGCGATCGGTCCGTCGAGGGCCGACGCGACCCACGCGAAGTACGCGCCGTCGAGCGCATCGACGTCGTTCACGCCGTCGCCGTCGCAGTCCTCGCAGGCATCGAGGATGACGTTGCGGTTGACGTCGAGCGAGAGGTCGTTCTGGATCTCGGTGTAGTCGGACAGCCCGTTGCCGTCGCAGTCGGTCTCGCACTCGTCGGGAACGCCGTCGCCCCAGAGGTCGGAGGACGTGCCGTCGGCGATGTCCTTCGCATCGGGGATGCCGTTGCCGTTGCAGTCGGGCTCGCACTCGTCGGGGACGCCGTTGCCGTCGAGGTCGAGCGACGTGCCGCCGCCGATGTCGAACCCGTCGACGACGCCGTTGCCGTTGCAGTCCTCGCACTCGTCGGGCACGCCGTTGCCGTCGACGTCCGTCGAACCGCCGGTGAGGATGTCGACGGCGTCGTCGATGTCGTTGCCGTTGCAGTCGTCCATCAGGCACGGGGCGTCGAAGAACACGTGCGCCCGCATCGCGAGCCGCGTGACGGTGTGGAAGCGCAGGTCGTTCACGGCCGCCGCACCGGACACCGTCTGCCCGCAGTAGCTCATGATCGTCCCCCGCTGCGGGTCGTTGTCGAGGAGATTGCAGTTGTCGAGCCCGTAGTCGTGCGTGTGGAACGTGCCGAAGTTGTGGCCGAGTTCGTGCGCCGTGACGCTCACGTCGTAGCTGAACACGCCCCGGTCGGGATCGAGCGAGAACGCGCCGACGATGTAGCCGACGACGCTGTAGGCGCTCTGCGAGCACATCGCCGAGACGTAGGCGACGCCGCCGTACGGCAGGTTGCGCCGGCCGGAGGCGAACTGGACGACGTCGCGCTCGACCTCCTGCATGTTCTGGTTCCAGAACGCCCGCAGCGCGTTGAGCGGATTCGGCTGGTTGAACATGTCCTCCGGCGTGTCCCACAGGCGGACGAACGTCAGCTCGAGGCGGACGTCGAGGTCGCGGGCGAAGATGTCCGCGTCGGCCGCGTACATCGCCAGCACGTACGCCATCGCCGCATCGAGATCGTCGAACAGCGAGAAGAACTCGTAGTCCGTCTCGACCGCGAGCCGGATCCGCTGCGTGACGTCGAGACCCTCCCCGGGACGACCGCCCACGCCCGGGAGCGCGAGGGGGACGACGCCGCCGGGCGACTCGGTTCCGCAGAGCGGCGTACCGGGCACGGGACCGCCCGCGAGCGCCGGCGCGATGGTCGTCGCGCCGTCGGCGCCGCCGCGCAGTTCGTAGTGCCGGCCCGACGCCTCCACCCGACCGATCGTCAGCCACGGCGACGTCGCGATGAACACGTGCGAGTCGGGGTCGCCGACGACGTGCCCGCGCAGCAGGACCACCGCGTCCGCATCGAACGAGAACGGACGATCGCCGCCGCCGACGCGACCCACGACGAGGCGCGCCTCGGGCGCGAGCACGCGGAACCGTTCGACCGCGAGATCGACGGCGCGCCCGTCGTCGAGCACGACGTCGCGCAGCGTCGTCCGCGCGCCGACCGCGACGGTCGCCCGCAGCGCCGCCGCGTCGAGCGGCACGGGCCGCGCCGCGGGCGCGCCCATGACGGCACCGGTGGTCAGAAGGAGACACGAGACGACGAGGGCATGCAGATCACGGCGAGCCATGGGTCACTCCGGGACGACAGGTGGGGTCGGGACGACGACCAGCCTATCAGCCGCGCGCGGGCCGTCGCAAGGAGAATCGCGCCCGGGCTCGACGCGGACGACGTCACGCGGGCGCCCGACCGACCTCGCCCGGCCTCAGGGCGTCCAGTTCGCGAGCACGACGCTCAGGTCCGCACCGTCCACGACGCCGTCGCCGTTCGCGTCCGCGACGCACGCGGCACAGTCGCCCCAGGCGCCGAGGAGCATCCCGAGATCCACCGGGCCGACGACGCCGTCGCCGTCGAGATCGCCCGGGCCGACGAACTGGAACCACACCGGGTTCGTCATCGCGCGATACACGCCGTCCGTGCGATCCGCCCGCAGCGTGAGGTGGGTGTCGCCGGGTTCGAGCGGCAGATCGTCGATCGACACCGTCACCGCGAAGTCCGACCCGCCGCTCGGCGGAATCGTCGCGCGAACCGTGCCGTTCACGATGACCTGGATCGCGTACAGACCGGTCGCGCCGAACTCCGGCGTCGTCTCCAGCGTCACGTCGAGGCGGCGGTTCACGGCATTCAGCAGGGCGACGTCGCCGATGCCCGCGCCCGCCATCTCGCCGTACAGGAGCGGACCGTTCGAGGCGACGCAGCGCCCGGCGGCGAACGCGGCGGCGACCTCGGGACGCGTCGGCGCACCGAGACGCGCATACGTGAACGTGCGCCCGATCAGGCCCGGCTCGTGGGCATCGCTGTTGCCCAGACCGACGGGAAAGCGCGTCGGAAAGTCCGGGCGCTCCGCGAGCGCGCCCGCGAACGGCGCCTCGATGTCGTTGAGCAACGCCTGCCACTGCGCGAACGCCGACGCATCGGTCGCCTTGAACACGCCGTTCGTGTCGCTCCAGATCTCCAGGCCCGCCCAGCCGACGGCGCCGTTGGTCCAGTTCCACGGGACGAACGCGAGCGAGGCCGCGTCGTACGGATGGGCGATGAAGCCGAACCCCCCCGCGTCCGCGATGCGGTCGATGATGACCTGCTCCGGCTCGCAGTTCGCGAGCCCGAACACCAGACCCGACGACGGATTCGGCAGGTACCCCATCGAGTCCGCGTCCGCCGGGTACGCGAGCATGTGCGACGGCAGGTTGAACAGTCCGGTCGACCCCAGACCCATCTCCTCGCTGTAGAGGACGAGGTAGTCGTGCTCGGCCCGGTACGCGGCCGCCTGCGCCGACGCCTCCGCGAACTGCGCCGGCGTGTAGAAGTCCTCGCCCAGCCAGCTCACATGCACGTTGGAATGATCGGTGATGATGATCCAGTCGAGACCGATCACCTCGGACGCCGCGGCATAGTCGGTGACGACCTCCGTCGTGCCGTCGAGCACGAACGCATCCAGCGAATACCGCGTGTGCAGATGCTGGTCCCCCGCGAACCATGTCCCGACCCCGACCGACGACGACGACGCATCCGGCCCGGGCACGCCCGTGTCGACGTCCCCGAGCACACCCGTGCCGACGTCGAAACGCAGACGACGCGCGGCGCGATCGCCGCGCGGGAGCGGCGCGGCGACCTCGATCGCCCGCGGCACACGAACCTCCCGCGTCCGTCCGTCCGTCGCCTCGACGACCAGCGTGCAGGTGAGGTCGAGCGTCGTGCCGACGGGCGGGAGGGTCGCGGCGTCGAGATGCAGCGCCGTCGCCCGCAGGCGCGTGCCCGCCGCCGCGAGCCGTTCGGCGCGTCGCGCGAGCAGCGCCGATGCCGCGACCGGATCGCCGGCCGCCTCCGCACGATGGAGTGCGTCCTCGACCTCGCGCCAGTCGAACACGTCGGCGCGCATCGAGGGCAGATCGAGGTTCGGCGCCGCGTCGTGCAGCACGCGTCCGGCGGCGTCGGTCCAGCGCACCGACGTGAGGGTGAGGGGTCCGCTCCCCGCAAGGTTGCCGATGACGGCGCGAAGCGTCACGTCGCCGGCCCGGCGCACGACGTCGGGTCCGGTGATGCGGACGAAGACGCCGCCGTGGACGAAGCGGGCGTCGGTCCAGGCGGGCGTCTGATCGTGAGCCACGGCGGTGCGCGGCACCGACAGGAGTCCCGCGCTCATCGTCGCGATCGCTGCGATGGTCATGAATCGTCGCATCCGTCGTGCTCCTCCTCGGATCCGTCTCGGACCCCCATGATACGGCGCGGCGACAGGATCCCGGCGCGTCTTCCGGCGGGAAGGGCTCGGTCGATTCGGCGGGGCGGATCGGTTCAGCGTCCGTCGGGGACGGGGAGCGTTATGCCGCGGACGGCGGCGACGCGGACGGTGTCCTTGAGCGCTTCGCGCATCGCGGGCACGAGGGGGTTGCGGGAGTCGATTTCCATGATCGCGGCACGTTCGCGGAAGACCTCGCGCCACTCCGGCGGCCAGGCGTCGACGACGGCGTCGATCTGTCCGGGGTCCATGATGTCGGCGGGGTGGACGTGGGTCCTGGCGTGATGGTCCATCGCCTGATCGTAGCGCGTCGGGCCGGGTCGGCGGCGGCTATTCGGCGGGCAGCAGCGGCAGGACGAACTCGGTGAGGACCGCGAGGGCGATGCCCATCGCGATGACGCCGAGCGTGACCTGTCCGACGAAGATGCCGACCTCGCGCCAGTACCGATCGAAGCGGCTCATCCGCATGGGCTTGTACATCATGCCCAGTCCGAAGCTGAGCGGCACGATGAGCAGGTACCACCACGTGTGGACCCAGCCGACGGGTTCGAGGAACGGCGTCCAGGCGAGCGTGAGCGACATCATGCGGCGGCCTCCGCGCCGGGCATTGCGGAGCGCGACACGACGTCGAAGATCACCGCGAGGTTCATCAGGCCCGCGAGCGCGATGAACAGGGTGCCCATCTCGTTCGCCCGTCCGAGGCCCTTCGTGTCGAGCTGGCGCTCGGGCGGGAGGTGCTTCACGTACCGCTGGTTCACCGCGTCGGCGACGAGCACGATCGGCCCGTTCACCGCCTGTGCGTAGAACCAGAGCCGGTCGTCGACGCGATCGACCGAGTCGACGCCGCCGATGAGCAGACCGCTGAAGATGAGGAACAGCGCCCCGGCCATGATCCGGCCGCCCCGCGCCCGCTGACCGAGCACGATGTGGCCCAGTCCGGGCAGAAGCCACGCGCACACGACGGCGATGAACGCCGCGGCGGGACGCTCGGCGAAACCGCCGCCGGACCGGGATTCGGAGTGATGCTCGGGCATGGATCGGTTCGATGGAGAAGCGGGGACGGTCCTGCCCGGCGGCTCGACACCGGCGTCGGGTCGTCGTAGTGTAGCGATGCGTTCGGCTCGACGCATGGGAGGCGACACCGATGGCGAAGAACACCCCCGATTCCGACCGCGCCCCCGAGCGGCGCGAGGTCGTCGACCGGCGCTCCGGGCTCGATCGCCGTCACCTCGAAGGCGAGGCCGACACGAACCTCGAACGTCGACGCGGACCCGGACGACGACGCACCGACTTCATGCGCTCCGCCGAAGAAGGCGAGTTCAACCGCGAACAGTTCCTCTTCGTCCTCGCCATCGAGGAGTTCAAGCGCGTCAACGGCAAGACCTTCCCCACCTGGACCGACGTGCTCGAGGTCATCCGAAAACTCGGCTACCGCAAGACCATGCCCAGCGAACTCAACCTCGGCTCGCGCGGCGAGGACTGGACCGAACGCTTCGATGCCCCCGCCAACGTGTTCAAACCGTCGGATGACGACCGCACCACCTGACCGCGCCGATACCGCGACGTCGGGAGACGCCATGTCGCAGCAGATCGCGCCGCGCGTGCTCGTGATCCGACCGGCATCGTTCGCCTTCCATGCCGACGCGGCTCATTCCAACGCCTTCATGCACGCCCCCGCGCTCGACGCCGCCGCGCTGCGCGATCGGGCGGCCGCCGAGTTCGACGATTTCGTGGGCGCGCTCGCCGATGCGGGCGTCGACGTGCTCGTCGTCGAGGACGATCCCTCGCTCGACCTGCCCGACGCGGTCTTCCCCAACAACTGGATCTCGACGCACGCCGACGGGACCGTCGTCCTCTACCCGATGGCGACCGCCCGCCGGCGGGCCGAGCGACGACCCGCGGTGCTCGACGCGATTCGCGCCGGCGGCGGCGCGATCCGCACGATCGTCGACCTCAGCGGCGCGGAGGCCGACGGGCGCTTCCTCGAAGGCACGGGCAGTCTCGTGCTCGATCGCGCGAACGGCGTCGCCTTCGCCGCCCGCTCGCCGCGCACGCACCCGGACCTCGTCCGCGACTGGGGCGCGCGCCTCGGGTACGACGTCGTCTGCTTCGACGCGCACGATGCCGCGGGCGTCGCCGTGTATCACACGAACGTGATGATGGCGATCGGCGCCGGCTTCGTCGTCGTCGCGACCTCGATGATCGCCGCCGCCGACCGCCGACGCGTGCTCGACGCGCTCCGCGCCGCCGGACGGACGATCGTCGAGATCACCGAGGACCAGGTCGCGGCCTTCGCGGGCAACATCCTGCACGTGCGCGGCCACGAGGGCCCGGTCATCGCGCTCTCCGCCCGGGCCCTCGACGCCTTCACGCCCGAGCAGCGCACGACGCTCGGCGCCCACGGGCGACTCGTCGCACCGCCGATCCCGACCATCGAATCCTGCGCCGGCGGCGGCGTCCGCTGCATGCTCGCGGAACTCTTCCTGCCCTCCGCCCGCTGATCGCCGCCCGATGAACGGTCATCCCCAATGTCCGAGCAGCGTCGCGAGGTCGGCCGGGCCGACGTCGCCGCTCTCATCGAGATCGGCCGGACAGCACGGGTCGGCGCACTCCCCCCATTCCGCGAGCAGGCCGGCGAGGTCCGCGGGCCCGACGACGCCGTCGCCGTCGAGGTCGCCGGTGCCGGGTTCGAGACCGGCCGTGCCCTGCGGCGCTCCCGCCGCATTGCGCCCGTCGATCTGATAGAGCGTCTGCGACGACGCGACGTACTCCAGGCCGTCCCCCCATCCGCCGTCGTAGACCGCGATCGGCGCAACGGTCCATGCCTGGGTCGCGACGTCGAAGACGTACACGTTCGCGTTCGCCTCGCCGCCGCTGACGAACAACCGGCCCCGGGCGGCATCGGAGGTGATCGTCACGCCCCAGATGTCGAACGCGCCGCTGCGGAAGCCGGGCAAAATGCCGGAATCCTGGAGCGACGGCGTCGTGCTCCACGTCGCGCTGCCGATGTCGTAGACGTGCAGGAAGGAATCGGCGCCGCTCACCGCGCCGCCGCCGAAGCCGCCGCGCCAGACGTAGACGCGCCCGTCGAGCACCTCCGCCTCCGAGCCCGCGCCGAAGACGGTGTCGGAGAGCGGCGTCACGCCGAGCCACGCATTCGTCTCCGGCCGGTAGATCGCCAGTCCGCGTCGCACCGACGCGTCCTGGCCGGTCATGACTTCGACGATCGTCGCGTACATGCGCCCGCTGACGGGGTCGTACGCCAGCGCCTCGTTCGCGACGCGGGCGCCCGAGACCATCGTGTCCGGTGCCGCGGTCCACGTGTTGCCGCCCGGATCGTAGCGGTACATCTTCGCGCCCTTGCCCGCG
>JAGQOI010000069.1 GCA_020427625.1 Phycisphaerales bacterium
ACCGACGAGGTCCTGCCGCTCGATCTCCTCGGCCTCGTCCGCATCCAGAACGGCATCGTGGACCTCGGCGCGTTCGAGTCCTCCACCCTCATGCTCATCCCCGGCGACCTCGACGGCAACGGCATCGTCGACTTCGCCGACGTGCTCCTGCTCCTCAACGCCTGGGGCGAACAATGCGTCGTCTGCGGCGCCGACCTCAACGGCGACGGGATCGTCGACGCGAACGATCTCGCCCTGATCCTCTCGCTGTGGACGCCCTGAGCCCGGGCCTATAATCGCGACATGAGCCTCATCCCCCTGCTCGTGACCGCGACCTGCTTCCTCACGGCGCCCGATGCGCCGACGACGCCGATCCGATCGGCGCCGTCCGCCGTCGAGGCGCCGGTCTCGTTCGATCTCCACGTCGTTCTGCCGTCGAAGACCAGACGCTCACTCGCCTGGTCGCCGAAGGGAAGGGAAGTCCCGTTCCGCTTCGACGTCCCGTCCGACGAGCGCGAACAGGCCGAACGCGAAGTCGGGCCGCTCCCCCGCGCGGCATTCGGCACGTTCGAACTCGGACACCCGGGTACGCCGCCCGTGCGCTTCGTCCTCGCGCTGAAGACGCCCGACGCAACGCACCTCGAGCGTCTGTACCTCGACACGAACCGCGACGGACGCCTCGACCCGGCGACAGAGCGGTTCGACTCCGTCGCGAAGGACGTGCGCGGGCGCCCGTGGGTGTCGTTCGCGAACGTGCCGATCGACGTGCCCGCACCCGACGGAAGGACGATCCGGCACGAGTTCGCCGGGTGGATCGCCTACCCGCAGATGCCGGACGACCCGTTCGACTCGATGCGGATCACCCGCGCGAGTTGGATGGAGGGCACGGTGACGGTCGGCGCACACCACTGTCGCGTCGCCCTCATCGATGCGAACAACGACGGACGCTACACCCGCCACGACCGGTGGGTCATCGTCCCCGAGGACGACCGCGCCGACGACGCCGTGCGCCTGCTCGATGCCGCGGCCGCGCCCATCGCGCCGTGCTTCATCGGCGATCAGGCGTTCCGACTCATGGACGTCGCGCTGTCCGCGAGTCGGGCGGCGGTGCGCCTCGGTACGGAACTGCGCCCGCTCCCGCCCGCGCCGAAGCCCGAACGACCGAAGGCCGACGGGCCGCCGACCTGGCTCGACGACCTCGACGCCGGGCGTCGGGAGGCGGCGCGCACCGGTCGTCGACTGTTCGTGAAGTGGGGCGCGTCCTGGTGCGGGCCGTGTCACGTCATGGACGCCGAGGCGCTCATGGACCGGGCCGTCGTCGACCGGCTGAACGCCGGGTTCGTGTGCGTCCACCTCGACTTCGACGCCGCCCAGGCCCTCGCCCGCGAACTGCGGGTGTCGGCGATCCCGACGGTGCATGTGTTCGGTCCGGACGGCGAGGAACTCGCGCGGCACACCGGCCTGCTCGAGCCGCAGGCTCTGGACGACTGGCTGCGGGAGACGGCGTCGGACGGGGATCCGGGCCAAAAAGGCGGGACCGGCGGGAATCCCGCGGGTTCGGGACCGGTTTAAGCCTTGACTCGACGCCGCGGCCGTTGGCCGCGGGAGTTGGGACGCCCTACGATGGCGTCCTGCGAGCCGGCCGCTCCGGCGGACCGATTCTCCGGTCCGAACGAGACGTGAACATCTCGACCGCGCCGCTCGCCACCCCTCACAGGCACGACAAGAAAGGACCACCATGACCATTCGTTCGATCCGACGCACCGCGATGCTGAGCATCGTCGGCCTGCTGCTGGCGGCTCCCACGGCGATGGCCGGCGGCGAAGGCTGGGTTCACGACAACATGGACAAGGCGAAGGAACTCGCCCGATCCGAGGGCAAGTTCATCCTCATGGACTTCACGGGTTCGGACTGGTGCGGCTGGTGCATCCGTCTGAACGACGAGGTCTTCTCGAAGGACCACTTCAAGACCGAGGCGCCGAAGCAGTTCGTGCTCGCGGAGTTCGACTATCCGCAGAAGAAGGCGCAGACCGACGAGGTCAAGGCCGCGAACAAGAAGCACCAGGCGACGTATGCGATCGGCGGCTTCCCGACGATCATCCTCGCCGACGCCGAGGGCAAGGCCTTCGCCCAGACCGGGTACCGGCCGGACGGTCCCGAGAAGTACATGGAGCACCTGAACACGCTCGTCTCGAATCGCACGAAGATCGTCGACCTGCTCAAGCAGGCGACGACGCTCGAAGGCATCGAGAAGGCCCAGGTGCTCGACACCGCGCTGTCGATGGAGAACATGATCGTCCACGACGCGGCGAAGTACGAGGTCATGATCATCGCCGCCGACGCGGACGACGCGGCCGGCCTGAAGTCGAAGGCCGCGAAGCGCCTCTTCGATCTCCGCATGACCGCCGCCCAGGCGAGTGATCCCGCGCAGGCGGAGGTCATCCTCAACCAGCTCGCGACGGAACTGCCCGACCTCACCGAAGAGCAGCGTCAGCAGGTCGACATGACCCGCGTGTACATCGCCCTCGGCGCCGAGGATGCGGATCGCGCGATCGCCGCGGCGTCGGCCCTCGCCGAAGACGCGAACCGTCCCGCCGACTTCCGCCAGCAGGCCGCGCTCATGATCGCCCAGGCCAACGTCCTCAAGAAGGACCACGAAGCCGCGATGCGGGCCATCGATCGCGCGATCGCGATCGACCCCGACAGCCAGTTCGGCATGATGCTGAGCGGCCAGCGCGACATGATCTCGCAGCAGATCCAGATGCAGATCGACGCGATGAAGTCCGACTCCGAGAAGTCCGACGGCTG
>JAGQOI010000070.1 GCA_020427625.1 Phycisphaerales bacterium
CGGAAGGAGCGGCATCGTAGCCGCAACCGCATCCGCCCGGTGCGCAGACCCGAACGGGGCGAAATCCCCGTAGGCGACCGCCGGTGCCGACGCGACCATGCGCATGGTTCCGACGCGTGCCCGAGCGAGGCACGCCGCCGCCGCCCGCCCCCCGGCCGGCCGCGCCGGACCCGCCTGAGATCGCCCATCCCTTCACACACCGGGTGACTGGACTGGCCAGGCGCCCGGTTCCCGCGCGCGGGGCGGGCCGTCTCCGCAACGCGCCCGGCAGGACTCGAACCTGCGACCCCTGTCTTGGGAGTCCGCTCCGCACCCGCCGTGATGACCCAGCATCGCGTCCTCGGCATCAGAACTGCGGGCGAGCGTACCGCAGTTGACGCCAGTTGACCGGTCGGCGATCGTGGCGTTGTGACAATGCTTGTGCCAATGGCACCCGGGGAGGTGACTGACGATGGATGACGGGCATCCGGCCTGGCTGCGGCTGCAGGAACTCACGCGTGAAGGCGTCGACGGGCGGGCGGTGTTGGAGCGGTGGTGCGCAGAGCGCGTTCAGGAGGACTTGCACCTTGACTTCAAGACTGCAGGCTCCAGCTTCGCGAACGCCAGCGAGCGGAAGACGCTCGCGAAGGCGATCTCGGCGTTCTCGAACTCCGCGGGCGGGCTCGTCGTCTGGGGCGTTCGTGCTCGGAAGCGGTCCGGGGAGGATGTCGACGCCGCGGACGCGATCGACGCCATTCCGGACGTGGCCGCCGCCATGTCTCGGCTGCAAGAGTACACCAGCCAAGCGACGTCGCCCGTCGCCAGCGAGGTAACGCATCACCTCGTCTACGCGACTGCGGACGGCTCCGGCGCGATCGCTACGCTCATCCCCGCCAGTGACACGGGGCCGCATATGGCAAGGCTCGGAGAGCAGCGGTACTACAAGCGAGCAGGCGGCTCAACATACATGCTCGAACACTTTGACCTCGAAGACATGTTCGGACGACGGGCCACCCCCGTGCTTGAGTGTGAAGTAGAGCTTGCCAGTGTGGCGATCGACGAACATCCAACGACTTGGGAAAAGCGAATCAATTGCGCCGCCTATCTCCTCGTGAAGAACACTGGCCGCGGCCTTGCGCGATTCGTTGAAGTCGAAGTGTCGTGTACTAGAGAGTCACCAAGCGCCTACCGCGACACAGGCTGGGCCAATACTGGCAGCACCCATCGCACCCTGGTCGAGAGGGAACTCATCCTGCACGCAGGCGCCGAGACGAAGATTGGCCACATGCATCTCATTCGATGGCTTAGCGGCGGTAGGGGTCTTGCTGATAGGCAGCACACCGACATCAGCTATGTCGTCCGGGCGATGGGCATGCGACCGCGGCTCGGAACTCTGTCGGTGACAATGGCCGCAATCCATGAGGCCTATAAGGCAGGCACTGCAAGAGTCCAATCGTCCTCGACACCGCCAGCGCTGCCCTGAGGCGCGCCGCATCATCTCCTTGGTCATGACGTACACCCGCGACATCGGCAAGATGTTCGCGTCACCGGCGAACACCCCCAGCACCTGCGTCAGCACCGTCACGGCGAGGCACGTCGGTCCCACCGGCTGATTCCGGTCTCCGCGAACAACCGCGTGAGGTAACGCGCCCGGCAGGACTCGAACCTGCGACCCCCGGTTTAGGAAACCGGTGCTCTATCCAGCTGAGCTACGGGCGCCGATACGCGGCATGATAGCAGCGACCTCGGCCGCGCGAGACGCGACGATCACGGTGTCGGCTGGCGGAAACGGGACGCGTCCAGCGGTCGCCGCGGCGTGCCGGCGGCGCCCATCTCCACCATCAGCGCGGCACCGCCGGTCTTGTTGAAATACTCCACCGTGATCGGATGCCACCCGCGCGCCAGGGCCACCGACGCCGTCTTCTCCGTCGTCCCGTGCAACCCGTCGTTGTCGACCACCAGATCACCACCGATGAACAGTCGCGAGCCGTCGTCGGAGATCAGCGCGATCGCGTACACCGCGTCCGCCGGAACCTCCACGAATCCCGTCAGACGCTTGCCGACGAACTCCGTCCGCTCGTCCGCGCCGAGACCGATGCGCTCGACCACCTCGGTCCGGGCCGGCGTCATCGTCGCGAAGCGCGGCAACACGTCCCAGGTGCCGGGATAGGTCTCGCAACGCAGACCGGGCGCCGACGTCGGTTCCGGCGCGGCCGCGCGCGGGGCGACCCGCCGGAAGGTCTGGCGCGCGGTCGTGCTCACCGGGCGCCGGCCGTGGAAGGTCCGCGCCTGGAGGACGGTCGTGTCGGTGATGGTGATCGGCTCGCGGTACACGGGCGACGCCGTCGTCGGCGGGCGGCCGTCGAGCGTGTAGTGCACGAGCAGTCCGCGGGCGCCGCAGTCGAGCGTGACGACGAGCTCGTCGACGAGGACGTCCGACGCGGCGGTGATGGTCGGCGTTCGGTAGACGAGCGGGCGACCCTTGAGTTCGAGGGCGATGACCGTGCAGTCCTCGTCGGGCATGGTCGCCGGCACGTCGATCTCGCACTGGCCGCTCCCGCGCGCGAAGGTGAGCCGCACGGACGGGTCGGCGAGCAGTCTCGCGCCGAGGAACGTGTTGCCGAGACCCGGCACGATGAGTTGCCCGTTCGTCGGCCACTCGAACACGTGCAGGTAGAGCGTCGAGTCCTCGAAGCCGTGCCGGATGGTCGTACGTCCCCACGGCAGATCGGAGAGCGGACCCGCCTCGGTGCCGGAGATCGCTTCGCCGTTCTTGCGCATCCACGCACCGATCTCGCGCAGGCGGGTGATGCTCTCGTCGGGGAAGCGTCCTTCGGCGGTCGGTCCGACGTTGAGCAGGAAGTTGCCGCCCTTGGAGGCGATGTCGACGAGTTTGCGGATGAGGTCGCGCGTCGACTTGTAGTTCATGTCGGCGCGGTTGTATCCCCAGTGCGTGTTCATCGTCATGCAGGTCTCCCAGTCGACGCCGGGAAGGCCGGCGGCGGGGATCTCCTGCTCGGGCGTGCCGAAGTCGCCTCGGAACTCGGCGGACGACGTCATGCCCTCCATCCCGCCCCGACCCTTGTCGACGCGGTTGTTGATGATCACGTTCGGCTGGATCTCGCGGCACGCGTCGTACAGCGCCTTCCCCAGATCGTGCGTCCAGGTGTGCTCCCACTCGCCGTCGAACCACATCACGCCGATGTCGCCGTACTTCGTGAGCAGCTCGCGGCACTGCGCCGTGAGGTACGCGACGTAGCGCTCGTACGACGCGTCGCCGACCGGACGATCCTCCCAGGATCGGCGCGGGAGGTAGTCGGGATGATGCCAGTCCATGATCGAGTGGTACCAGCAGATCTTCATGTCGTGACGGCGGCAGGCGTCGGCGAGTTCGGCCATGATGTCGCGCTTGAACGGCGTCGCCATGATGTCGAAGTCCGTCGCCGCGGAATCCCACAGGCAGAAGCCGTCGTGGTGCTTCGACGTGATGACGATGTACTTCATGCCCGCGTCCTTCGCCATGAGGACCCAGGCGTCCGCGTCGAAGTCGACCGGATTGAACCGCGGCACGAACTCGTCGTACTGCTCGACGGGAATGTGCGCCGATTCGCGGATCCACTCGCCGTACCCGGTCCGACCGTTCCACTCCCCGGCCGGGACCGCGTACAGACCCCAGTGGATGAACAGGCCGAATCGCGCGTCGCGCCACCAGTCCATGCGCTCGTCCTCGGCCGGTGCCGCGGCCACGACCGACGGAAGGCCGATGATCACAAGGAGGAGGGCGGCGAAGAGGCGTCGTCGAACGGGCGCTGCGCTGGGCATGATCGGTCTCCGCGGGGCGGCGCGAGAACCGGCCGCTCTCACGCGATGATATCGAAGTTCACCGCGCCGTGAACGTCGGTGAGGCGCATGTCGCGCCCGCCGAACCGGTAGGTCTGACGCCGGTGGTCGACGCCGAGCAGATGCAGCATCGTCGCGTGCAGGTCGTGGATCTCCATGCGTCCGTCGACCGCCTTGTAGCCGTACTCGTCGGTGGCGCCGTAGACGGTCCCGCCCCGTACGCCGCCCCCGGCCAGCCAGATCGAGTAGCCGAACGGATTGTGGTCGCGCCCGTCCGTGCCCTGGGCGAACGGCGTGCGTCCGAACTCCGCGGCCCAGACCACGAGCGTCGTCTCCAGCAGGCCGCGCTGCCTGAGGTCCTTCAGCAGGGCCGCGATCGGTTGGTCGACGGCGCGGGCGTTCGACGTGTGATGCTCGCGCAGGTTCGAGTGCTGGTCCCAGCGGTCGTTGTTGCCGACGCGCGGGCAGGTGAGTTCGACGAAGCGCACGCCCCGCTCGACGAGGCGTCGGGCGATCAGGCATTGCATGCCGTACACGCGGGTCGGCTCGAACGGGTCGTCGAGCGCGTACAGCGCGCGGGTCGCCGCGGACTCGCCGGTGACGTCCATGAGGTCCGGCACCGCGGCCTGCATGCGGAACGCCAGTTCGTAGTTCGCGATCGCCGACTCGATCGCATCCGCCCGTCCGACCTCGTCCAGCAGACCGGCGTCGAGCGTGCGCATGAGATCGAGTTTCGAACGCTGGCGCGCCTCCGACGGCTCGCGGCGCCGGATGTTGGCGACCGCTTCCGCCGCCGGGCGGAACATCGATCCCTGGTGCGTCGCGGGCAGGAACCCGCTGCCGAAGCAGTCGAGGCCGCCGGGCGGCACGAGCCCGCCGTTGAGCACGACGAATCCCGGCAGGTCGTCGCACTCGCTGCCCAGCCCGTAGCTCGTCCACGCCCCCATGCTCGGGCGGCCGGCGAGACCGAGACCGGTGTGCAGGAAGTAGTTCGCGTTCGTGTGCTCGGAGAAGTTGGATACCATCGACCGCACGACGCAGAGATCGTCCGCACACTGGCCGACGTGCGGGAACAGGTCGCTCACCGGCAGCCCGCTCTCGCCGTAGCGCCGGAACCGCCACGGCGAGCCGAGCGTGGCACCGTTGTCGTCGAACTGGGTCGGCTCGATCGCCATGCGGAACGGTTCGCCGTGCTCACGGTTGAGTCGCGGCTTCGGGTCGAACGTATCGACCTGCGACGGCCCGCCGTCCATGTACAGGAAGATCACGCTCCGCGCCCGCGGGCGCGCGTGGGGGAGTCGGCCGCCCGCCGGCGCCGCGTCCGCCGCCGCCCATCGATCGAGCAGTCCCGCGAGCGCGACCATGCCGAACCCGTCGGCACATCGGCGCAGCATCGCCCGACGCGTCATCGGGCAGGGCAGGAATCGTCCGCAGTGAGCCATCGGTGCTTCCGGCGCGCGTCATCGGCGCAGCGCGAACTCCTTCAGGTTGAAGATCACGTGGGCCAGCGCCGTCCAGGCCGCGGGATCGTCCGTCCAGTCCCGTTCGCCCGCCTCGTCGACGAGGAATGCGCGCATCGGCTCGATCTCCGCCTCGCGGATCGGTCGCGCGATCGCGCACCGAACCATCGCATCGAGACGCTCGCTCGGGTCCGCGACGATTTCGAGCATGCGGTCCGCCCAGCGTGCCGCCTCCGCGTGGATGAACGGATCGTTCAGCAGCATGAGCGACTGCGCCGGGACGTTGGAGCGATTGCGACGCCCGACCGTCGTCGTCGGCGTCGGCGTGTCGAATGCGA
>JAGQOI010000010.1 GCA_020427625.1 Phycisphaerales bacterium
GATCTCGCGGCCGGTCGGGTGAAGGTGAAGGACCTCGACGCCGGCACGCAGGTGGACGTCGCCCTCGACGACCTCGTCGCGACGCTGAAGGCATGACGCTCGTCATCGTCACCGCCGTCGCCGCCGAAGCCGATGCTCTCGGCGACGTTCACGGCGCGATCGTCGTCGCCGGCGGCGTCGGGCGCACGAATGCCGCGGCGACGACGACGGAGATCATCGTCCGTCGCGGCGACGTGACGGGCGTGATCAGCGCCGGGATCGCGGGCGCGCTGCCGGGCGGCGGCCTGTCGATCGGCGACCTCGTCCTCGCGTCCGCGAGCGTGTACGTCGAGGAGGGCATGGCGACGCCCGACGGGTTCACGGACATGCGCGGACTCGGTTTCCCGCTCGGCGATTTCGAGGGCAACGTCGTGCCCGCCGACGCGACGATGAGCACCTGGTTCGGCGCCGACGTCGCCCGCGGGATCATCGCGACGGTCGCGACCTGCTCCGGAACGGACGAGGCCGCGGCCGCGGTGGTGCACCGCACCCGGGCGATCGCCGAAGCGATGGAGGGCGCCGCCGTCGTGCACGCGGCCCGCCGGCTCGGCGTGCCGGCGATCGAGATCCGGGCGATCAGCAACACGACCGGACACCGAACCCGGCAGCGCTGGGACATCCCGGCCGCGCTGCGAACGCTCGGCACCGTCGGCCCGCGACTCGCGACGCGATCCGGCTGAGACGGCGCGGGTCCGGTCGCGCGGGTCGTCGCCGTCGCGCGGCCGACTTATCGGCCGCCGCGACACGACCGCGACGATTCCCGGACCGCTCTTCGAAACGCCGAGGTTCCCCGCTCAACCCAGACCGGGCATGCGTCGATGTGCGTCCTGTGTGTCCCCGCGCGGCACACGTTCAGCCGCCCATCACGAACGGACTCGCGCACGGCCCATGGCGTTCCCGAAATTCACATCCCATGTCTCGCCGATCGCCATCGACTTCGGGACCTCCGCGGTCAAGATGCTGCAGGTGATGGAAGGCGACGAGCCCGCGGTGATCGCCGCGGCTCAGTTGGAGATTCCCGAGTCGGTTCGGGACACGCCGGCGGACTACGACGCGGTGATCGCGAAGGAACTCCCGCGCCTGCTCAAGCAGGGCGGATTCCGCGGGCGACGGATCATCTGCTCGATCCCCTCGCGTCACGTCCACACGCAGCACCTTCAGCTCGTGACGGTGGACGGCATGTCGATCACGGAGCTGGCGGCATCGCAGTTCCAGATCGATTTCGGCGTGCCGCCCGGATCGGTGGTCGTGCGGGCGATCGAGGTTGCCGAGACGTTGAAGGGCGGGCAGTCCCGGGCGGAGACGATCTGTTTCGCGATCGGTCACCGGACGGTGATGCGGTTCATCGATCTGCTGCGGAAGGCGAAACTGGAGACGGTGGGCGTGCACACGGAGGCGATGGCGATCGTTCGCGCCTTCGACCACATTCATCGACGGGCCGACGACGACCAGGTGACGACGTTGTACGTCGACATCGGGTACCAGGGCACGAACGTCGCGATCAGTCACGGTCGTCAGATCGTGTTCAGCCGGTACATCGAGTCGGGCGGACGTCACCTCGACCAGGCGATCGCGGACGCGCTGCACTGCGATCTCGAGGCCGCGCATCATCAGCGCATGGCCCACGACCTGTTCGGACGCGGCGAGTCGCGTCCGGCGCCGACGGCGGGCGAGGGCATCGAGGGCAACGCGATCCTGCGGGCCGCGATGGCGCGTTCCGCGGCGGACGGGTCTGCCTCGCCGTCCTCGCGCGGGTCGTCATCGATGACGGCGACCGAGCCGGAGCGTCGTCAGGGCGAGCGTCCGGCGGTGCTGCCGGCGGACATCGCGCCGACGGCGGCGGCGAAGACGGGTCCGGCGGACATCGACTTCTCGGAGCCGCTGGATGCGCTGGCGGACGAGTTGTCGATGTGTCTGCGCTACCACCGGGCGTTGTTCCCGGCGCGGACGGTGGACCGGATGATCTGTCTCGGCGGGGAGTCCCGTCAGATCGGCATCTGCCAGTACCTCGCCCGTTCGCTGCGTCTCGGCGCGCAGCTCGGGGATCCGCTGGCGCGGCTGAAGTCGGACGGCGTGAAGACGCCGGGCCTGGACCTCGCCGTGCCCCAGCCGGGCTGGGCGGTCGCCTGCGGCCTGTGCCATTCGCCGACGGACCTGTAAGACCAATCGCGAGGGGTGAGTACCGATGCGCAACCCGACGTTTCTTCCCGAGGACTATCTCGCCCAGAAGGCGGATCGTCGCACCGACATCATCTGCCTGACGCTGTTCGCGGTCGTGATGACCGGCGTGCTGGGCGCGTTCCTCATGACGCATCGTCAGCGGGCGGAGGTGAAGCGGGCGCGTCAGGCGATCAACGCCGAGTACCAGCAGGCCGCGACCCGGATCAGCGAGCTGACGGAACTCCAGGCGCAGCAGGAACAGGTCATGTACAAGGCGGAGCTCACCGCGGCGCTCGTCGAACGCGTGCCCCGGAGCATCCTGCTCGCCGAGTTCGTGAACCGCATGCCCCCGCGTCTGAGTCTGCTCGAGTGCGTGCTCAAGTCGGAGAAGGTGAAGCCGCCGAAGGCGGAGGTGTCCG
The DNA here is from genome assembly GCA_020427625.1 of Phycisphaerales bacterium. Lineage (GTDB taxonomy): Bacteria > Planctomycetota > Phycisphaerae > Phycisphaerales > SM1A02 > JAGQOI01. Next base: position 2,619 of record JAGQOI010000010.1, read on the forward strand.
CCGCGCCGCGTTCGCTCACGAAGGCGAAGCGAGGCAAGACGAGCGCGATGGTCCAGGCCGAGAAGGCGAACGAGCAGGTGCCGCCCGATCGTCATCGCGCGACGGTCGAGATGATCGGCGTCGCGCCGACGGATCTCGAGGTCTCGTCGTTCATCACCGAGCTGACCGCCCACGACCTCTTCCGCAGCGTGACCCTGAACTTCTCCGAGGAGATCGAGGTCGAGGGTCTGCTCATGCGGAAGTTCAGCGTGAGTCTGCTCATCGAGCCGGACGCGGACATGCGCGAGGTGCAGCCGCTCATCCGCTCGCGCATGCGCAACCCGATGGCCGAGGACGTCCAGTTCGGACCCGGACGCGCGTTCAACCTGTCGCGTGAGCAAGGAGACTGACCATGCGCTTCGGCATTCGAGAGATCGTGTTCCTGCTCATCCTGCTGGCCGTCCCGGTCGCGTCGTGGCTGTTCGTCTTCAAGCCGCAGAACCACGACATCAACCAGGCGACGAGCGAGATCGAGCAGAAGCGTCAGAAGCTCGAGCAGCTCCGCGAGGTGACGCGTCACATCGACGACCTCGGTCTCGCGATCGAGGAGGGTCGACAGGCGATCGCCGAGATCGAGGCGAAGCTGCCGTCGGCCCAGGGCATCGACGGGATCCTCCAGAACACCTGGGAGATCGCCGACCGGAACCGCCTCGTCGTGAAGTCGGTGAAGACCGAAAAGTCCATCCCGGCCGCGGAATACATGGAGCGCCCGCTCAAGATCATCATGGAAGGCGAGTTCGACGGCTTCTACGAGTTCCTGCTCGAACTCGAGCAGTTGCCCCGGATCACCCGCATCCACGACCTGAAGCTCGAACGCAAGTCCGGCTCGACGAACATGAAGCAGCGCAACGCGGCGTCGGAGAACGCGATGCGGGCGGAGTTCACGTTGAGCATCTACTACGAAAGCGATCGCGACGGCTGACCCCCACGCGACGCCCCGACCCGCCGTCCCCCCGAACC
>JAGQOI010000071.1 GCA_020427625.1 Phycisphaerales bacterium
GCCGCCCGTCGACCGGCGTCCAGCGCCCAGGCCATGCCTTCGCCGGTGAACGGCTCGACGTATCCCGCGGCGTCGCCGATGACGAGGACGCGCGATGTCGCCAGGCACGGGCGTCGTCGCGCCAGCGGCGGGGCGCCGAACCACTCGTCCGGCGACGCGCCGGCGAGCGCGTCGGCGAGACCGGGTCGATGCGGACGGACGATGCGGACGACGACGTCGCGCGCGGTCTCGGCGGCGGGTGCGCGGCGGGGATCGATCGCCGCGCCGATGGTGAGGCGGCCGCCCTCGACGCGGGTGACCCCGACGTATCCGCCGGGCCCGATCATCATGCGGATCTCGCCGGGGTCCGTGGCGTCGGGTGCGACCTCGCGCGGGAGGACGACGGCGAGTCCGATCGGGCTGCGCCGCCGAATCACCGGCGGCGGCAGGTGCGATCCCGCGGCGGTCCCGGCCAGACCGTCGGCGAGCAGCACGACGTCGGCATCGAGCGTGAGCGCGCCGACGTGCACGCGGCGCGCGGCGTCGTCGACGTCGCCGAGTCGGGCGGCCTGTCCGCCGAGAAAACGTACGCCGCGCTCGACCGCGGCGTCGCGCAGGCGTTCGTCGAGCGTCGCGCGGGTCATCGCGCGTCCGGGCGGCAGGGGTCGTCGGAGGCGGTGTCGTCCGGCGTGCACGGACAGGTGGGTCGTGATCGGCGCGTCGTCGAGGATGTGACCGACGCCGAGGGCATCGAGGGCCGCGACGGCGCGTTCGTTCAGGCAGCCGCCGCAGGCCTTGCGACGCGGGAAGGTGCGTCGATCGATGAGCACGACGTCGCGTCCGGCGTCGGCGAGCGTCAGCGCGGCGGCGAGTCCGGCGATGCCGGCGCCGACGACGGCGATCGCGCCGGTGGATCGGTCGACGGTGGGGGTGGTGGGCGTCATGTGGTCGCGGCGCCGTCGAGCACGCCGATCCAGCGGGCGGGAAATCGTCGCCACCCGTCGACGCGGCGGGCGCCGGCGGTGCGGGCGTGCGTGAAGAACTCGGGCAATGTCATGGCGGCCCGCACCGATTGCGGACCGTCGGCATGAACGATCGGCGATCGGGACAGGACCCGCGTCGCGAGGTGGGCGAGGATCAGCCCGGTGCGCGAACGGTCGAGGTCGTTCACGACGACCGCGAGCCGGGCGGCGGCGCGAAGTCGGCGAAGCACGGCGACGACCTCGGACTCCGGTACGTGATGGAGGAAGAGGCTGCACATGACGACGTCCCAGGCGCCGGGGGGCGGCCCGTCGGCGAGGTCGTGCACGAACGCCCGTCCGCCGCCGCGCCGGGTCGCCACGCGCGGCGCGAGGCGTTCGATCGCGAGGGGGTTGCGATCGCAGGCATCGATGGTGAGGTCGAGCGGTCCGGGTCGGTCGAGGAGGGCGAGGGGCACGTCGCCGCCGCCGGTCGCGACATCGAGGACATGGAGGGCGGTGCGGCCGTGGTCGGCGGCGATCCGCCGGAGGGCGTGCCGCGTGCCTCGCTCGGCGCGGCTCGCACGGTTCAGTCGTCGGAGTCCGTCGAGCGCGTCGTCGAGTTCGGCGGCGGGCAGGGCGGGATCGTCCATCCGTTCGGGGTCGACCTGTCGATGGGCGAGTCGGAGCACGTCGTCATGATAGGTCGTCGGGTGGCCTGATTCGGTACACTGGGGGCAATCCCGTCGGGAAGGAGTCGGCCCATGATCGATCGTGAGACGTCGCGACGTGCGTTCATTGCCCGGAGTTCGCTGGTCACGGCTGCGCTGACCGCTGGACCGGCGGCGGTTTTCGGCGCGCGTCCATCGCGGGTGTCGGCGAACGACACGATCAACATCGGCGTCGTGGGCACGGGCGGCCGGGGCACGGGCGCGTGTCACGATTGTCTGAGCGCGAACTACGGCGTTCGTCTCATTGCGATGGGCGATCTGCGGACGGAGAGTTGCGTGCGTGCGCGGGGGGCGCTGGGCGAGTTGGGCGAGAAGGTGTCGGTGAAGGACGAGCACATCTACGCCGGGCTCGATGCCTACAAGCGGGTCTTCGATCATCCGGACGTCGACGTCGTCATTCTCACGACGTCGCCGGGGTTCCGTCCGGTGCATCTCGTGGAGGCGGTGCAGGCGGGCAAGCACGTGTTCGCGGAGAAGCCGGTGTGCGTCGATCCGGCCGGGTACCGGGCGGTGGTGGAGGCCGGGCGTCTCGCGAAGCGCAACAACACGGCGATCGTGACGGGCACGCAGTATCGTCGTCAGCCGAGTTACGTCGAGGCGATCGAGCACATTCACGACGGCATGATCGGCCGCGTGACGTCGGCGGTGAGCGACTACTGCTCGTCGGGCATCTGGTACCGCGATCGGCAGCCGGGCATGAGCGACCTCGAGTACCAGCTCTACAACTGGTATCATTTCGTCTGGCTCAGCGGCGACCAGATCGCCGAGCAGGCGGTGCACAA
>JAGQOI010000072.1 GCA_020427625.1 Phycisphaerales bacterium
AGGCCGCCCGCACGGCCGCCGCGGACGACGCCGAGGCGACCACGGACGTCGACTCCGACCTCGATCCGACCGCCCCCTCCGACCGATCGGCCGCAACCCCGACCTCGGACGCCGAAGCGGCCGCGGACGGATCCTCGGCAACCGACGAGGACGATGGGTCCGAGCGCATCCCCGCGACCGACGCCGACGAGGAGCGACCAGGCCGGGAACGCCGGCGACGGCGGCGCGGTGCGCGAGGACGTGCCACCGCCGACGACTCGTCCGATGCGGCGGCAACGGCCGACGAGGTCGACTTCCCGCATCACGACGCGACCCTGGACGCGGATGATCTCGACACCGATCTCGCCCTCGACGATTCCGGATCTCCGGAGGACGAGCCGGGCAACGAAGGCCGGCACCGCGACGGACACCGCGAACGCGACCGTGATGACGACGGTGACTACGGCGGCCGCCGCGGCCGGCGCCGGCGCCGACGCCGACACGGCGGCGAAGGCGAGTTCGAAGACGAGGGCGACGAAGGCTCGACGCCGCACGCCCGACCATCGCGAGATCACGCGCGCCGGGTAGCGTTCCGGGCTCCGGCCCCCGATGCCGGTCGCCAGGGTCAGCGCGTGGCGGTGTTCGTCGACCTCGACGGACTCGCCGAGCACGATCGGACCACGACCGGAGCGAGCGGCGGCGGGGCCGGCACGCGCCCCGCCCTGGCCTACGGCCGACTCCTCGCGACCCTCACCGGACGGCGCCATCTGATCCGCGCATTCGCCTACGGCGACGGATCCGTGGCGGCCACCCTCGACGGCAATGGCTTCGAGCACCGAGCCGTCGCCGACCGACTGGCTCGGGTGGTAGCCCTGACCGTGGATGCCATGCAGGTGGCGGCCCGCGTCGACACCATGGTGTTCCTGGGCGGCGACGAGGCGCTCGCCCCGCTCTATGGGGTGCTCGCCGCGCAGGGGATCCGGATCGAGAGCGCCGGCTTCGGCGCCGACCGTGTCGACGTGCCGAGCATCCCCGCAAGTCACCACCACGAACTCGGCGAAGAGTGTACGTTCAGCCCATGACCCAGCCGCCTACGATCCGGTCGGCCCGACCGAGTGGCGCAGCGTCACCGGCGTCCGCTCGACTGCTGACGCTGGGCCTCGTCCTCGTGACGCTGCTCGGCACCCCGACCGCAGCGCCGCTGGCAGCCCAGACCGACCGGGCCACCGGCTCCACGGCGAACCCGACGCTCCAGGATCCGGGCCAGTCACCTCCGCCGACTCCGCTCCTCCCGGTGTCGATCGAACGCGCCTACTCGGAGGGTCGTAGCCTCACGCTGTTCGCGGCGTGCGACACCAACGCCGACGACCGCCTCGATCTGTTCGAGTGCCGATCGGCATTCGTCGATCTGGTGGGCAGCTCGACCGCCGGGTTCCGCAGCATCGACACGGACGCCGACGGCTACATCTCCTGGCCGGAGTTCGACGCGCGGTTCAGGACTTCGATCCAACGCACCGGAAGCCTGCGGTTGCGGCCCTCCCGAAGCGTGCCGGAGTTCGTCGACCCGACCGTGGCTCTCGACGAGGACCCGGCTCTGGAGTTCATCCGACGCATCGACAAGGACGGCGACGATGCGCTCAGCAAGGAGCAGCTGGCTCAGCTGATCGCCGACTCGGGACAGGACCCGGCGCTGGCGGAGAACTTCCCCACGCTCGACGTCGACGGCTCGGGCAAGCTCGAGGCGAGCGAGTTCGCGCCGCTGATGCAGTTCATCTCCGGAGCCTGGGCGAACGATGCCGCCGGCGACGCCCGTCGCCGCAGCCTCCCGCCGGACTTCCGCAATGCCGACCTCGATCGCGACGGAGTCATCGAGCCCAAGGAGATGGAAGCTGCCCTGCGCCTGCTCCATCCGTCACTGGCCCGGTGGTCGCCGCTGATCCTCCGTGAGGTCGACCGCACCGGCGACGAGCGGCTTGCCGGCAGCGAACTCCTCGCGGCCGCCAACGAGGCGCGACGCGCGGCCGGCATCGACAGGGAGTGATCTACCACTTCCGAGAGTCTGCGCGCCCAGCGCTGATTCGCGGGAGTGGCAGACGCCAGCATGATCGTCTGCGCGGCCGACCGCCACGGGGCATGGCGAGCGAAGCGAGTCATGCCCCTTCGCTCGCGGCAGGCGGCCGCGCCGAGTCGGAGCGACGG
>JAGQOI010000073.1 GCA_020427625.1 Phycisphaerales bacterium
ACCCGCCCGCGCGGCGACATGGTCACCGGTCGCCATCCCGCCTTCACGCCCGAGCCGCTGCCCGCGGACCAGCCGTGGGCGACGCCCGACGTCGCATCCGGGCTCCGACGCATCCACGACGCGCTCGGCGCGCACGCCGACGCGCCCAGCGCCGCCTGGCAGGTCTGGCGCGCCACGTCGGACCTCATGCGCCCGTGGGTCGACCCCATGCCCGCCGTCGCCGCGACCCGACTCATGCGCACGTCGTTCGCCACGACCCTGCTCGACCTCATGCTCGACGATCCCGAACGCTGCGCGACGACGTACAACGACGCCGCCCGGGCCCATCCCGCGGCCGGTCTGCGTCCGCTGCTCATCCGACCGGATCGCGTCGAACTGCCGCTCTGGCGTCTGCGCCCGGACGGAACCCGTCTGCGGGCCTACGACAGCGATGTCGAGACCGTCCGGGACGACGACGAGGAGCCGACGACCTTTCCGCCGCGGGCGCTCATGATGACGGCGATCCTTCGCCTCGTGGTCTGCGATCTCTTCGTGCACGGGCGCGGCGGTTCGGTGTACGACGACGCGATGCTCGCGTGGATCCGCGCCTGGCTGGGCGTCGATGCCGCGCCGCACGTGCTCGTCACGGCGACGCGTCGCCTCGATCTCGGCCCGCCCGACGCCGGGCCGACGCTGGACGAGGCGATCGGCGCGTACCGGCGGCGGCGTCATGATCCGTCGTTGACGGGCGGCGATGCGCCGAGTGCCGCGAAGCGTCGGTATCTCGACGCGATCGAGGCGTCGGCGCGGGGGTCGGAGGCGCGGGCGTCGGCGTTTCGCGCGATGCACGACTGGCTCGATGCGAGCCGCCGCGCGGACGAGGCGGCGATGGCCGAGTTGCGGTCGTCGGTGGATCGGGCGCGTCGGATGCAGGCGTCGCGGGCGGTGCGCGAGCGTCGGACGTGGGCGTTTCCGCTGTATCCGGACGGCGTGCTGGACACATTGCGGGCGGATCTCGGCGCGTCGTGGTCGTCGTCTACTTGAGGCCCTTGCGCCGCCACATCGTCATGAGGCGATCGTAGTCGGTCCGCTCGGTCACGATGCCTCGCGAGTCGATGCGCCGGAGGCGGATGCCGTCGGGCCCGAACGTCTGGGAGAGGGCGCGGTCCGTCCCGTCGACGAGGGTCTCGAGGATCCAGTCGGTGCCGTTCGGCGCGAGCGACCAGTCGTCGCGTCGGCGGCGGACCTGCCCGGACTCGGTGTCGTAGCTGTAGAGTTCGAGTTCCGGCATCGGGCGCCCGTCGCGCGGGAGGAGTCGGCCGAACACGAGGACCTCGGCGGCGGACAGGTACGCCTTGTCGGGAATGACGAACTGCTTCGGCTCGCGCGACTGTCGTTCGACCGTGCTCTGGATCACGGTGAGCCGCGTGCCGGAGCGCACGCCGGTCTCGCCGCTCGTCTGGGTCGCGGCACCGTGACGCCGCGTGACGCGTCCCGACCAGGTCTCGCGGAGGCGGTCCCAGGAGAGCCAGTGTCGGCGTTCGATGTCCTGGTAGTGTTGCGTGACGGGATCTTCGATGAGCCGGGCGCGGACGATGACGAGCAGGCCGTTCTCGAACTCGACGTCGGTGAAGTCGACGGGTTCCTTGGCCTGGTCGACCTCCCCGAGCGCGCCTTCGCGAGCCTCGACGGACATCCAGCCGATCTCGCCGCCGGCGACGGCGTCGGCCTTGGCGTTCGAGTCGTAGATCCGGTAGTGGACGATCGGGTGGATGCATCGTTCAAGGCGGTCGCGGCTGATGGTCTGGACGAACGAGCGACCGGCGATGAGCCGCGTGTCGGCCTCGGCGACGACCTCGGCGCGGGACTTGAGCCGGATGGTCGCGAAGGAGGCGTCGAGGAGCGGCCGGACCTCGGCGAAGGTCGCCGGGTCGGCGATGATGGTCACGACGATGAAGGTTGCGGGGGCGTGCGGAAGCACGAGCCACCCGCTGATGACCGGCGTCGTGTCGGTCTCCTGCCGGGCGTAGAGCAGTTGTCCGGGTTCGGATCCGGGGACGGGCAGGGGGTCGAGGCCGAGGACGGTGGGCGGCGGCACCGTCGCCATGAGGCGCCCGAGGTGGTCCTCGATCTCGGCGAGGGGGCTCGGGTCGGGGAGGGTCGAGACGAGGGTCTGGATGCGCAGCCACCATCGCGGGCGTTCGTGGACGTCGATGGCTTCGTAGATGCGTCCGCCGGCCTCGGGCATGGTGACGCGGGTCTTCGAATCGCGGGGCAGATGGATGGAGAACCCGAGTTCGGTCGCGAGGAAGGGCTCGGGCTCGAGGGTGTCGGGGACCACGATCGGTGCGGGAGCGGTGCCGGGAGCGGGTGCGGTGCCGGGAGCAGTCTCGGGGGTGGTCTGGGCGGCGGCGGCGGCGGCGGTCGCGACGACGGCGGCGACGCCGAGGAGCAGCCGGGCGGCGGTCCCCGACGGGTATCGACGTCGACCGATCCCAGACGCGATGGGCGTCGAGGCGGGCGGGCTGGCGGGCGGCGAGGTGGGTTGCCGGGTGGGTTGGGCGATGGGTTGGGCGGCGGGTTGGGTCATGGTCGAAGCGATCTCCGGGCGCGTCCGTCGGGGGTTGGGGCTAGTGTAGGCTGCGGGTGGCGGGAGGCGGTCTGGGGGTCCGCTTGAAAAACGGCGTCGGGATCTCGGCGGCGGTTGACAAGCGGGGGGTGGTCAGTATGATCCCCGATTCGCACTTGTTGGCGGCTCGCCGGCGTGTGCGTCCTCGATGGAGGCTGAAAAGGGCTGAAATCGAGGCGCATCGGGTCGACGTGCCCGGTCGCGCGGCCGTCGGGCCGGCGACAACAGGTTTCCTTGTAAAGGATTGTGATCAGCGATGACAGGCGGCAGGATTCGAATCCGACTGGAAGCGTACGACCACCAGGCGCTTGATGCCTCGGCGCGCGAAATCGTTGATCACGCGAAGCGAACGGGTGCGCGGGTGGCCGGTCCGGTCCCGCTGCCGACGCGTCGTGAGATCTACACGGTGAATCGTTCGCCGTTCGTGAACAAGAAGTCTCGTGAGCAGTTCGAGATCCGCACCCACAAGCGGATCATCGACATCACCGAGGCGAATGCGCGCACGGTGGAGTCGCTGAACCGTCTCGTGGTTCCGGCGGGCATTTTCGTGAAGATCAAGGCGTGATGGATTGAATGGTGACGCGGCCCGAGTCGGGCCGCGTTTTTCGTGTCTTTCGTGTGTATGGTCGCTCCGGCCATGTGGGCCGATCCCCGAGATCGGCCGACCCCTGGCCTCCGAGTTGGAGTCGTTGACTCATGACGGTTGCTCTTCTTGGTCGCAAGATCGGCATGACGCGCTGGATCATGGAGAACGGGCGGAATCTGCCCGTGACGGTGATCGAAGCGGGTCCGTGCGTCGTCACGCAGGTGCGGACGCCCGAGCGCGATTCGTACAGCGCCATCCAGCTCGGATTCGGTGAGGCGAAGCCCCGTCGGTCGACGATGCCGGTCATCGGTCACGACGCGAAGGCCGGCACGACGCCGAAGGTGATGCACCGCGAGATTCGTCTGTCGGACGAGGAAGCCGCGGCGTACGAACTGGGCCAGACGCTCACCGTCGACCGTTTCGAAGGCGTCATGTACGTCGACGTGACGGGCACGAGCAAGGGCAAGGGGTTCCAGGGTCCGATGAAGCGTCACAACTTCGCGGGTCTGGAGGCGTCGCACGGCGTGGAGCGCAAGCACCGTTCGGCGGGTTCGATCAGCGGTCACGCGACGAACCGCGGTACGGGTCCGAAGCTCAAGAAGGGCAAGCGGATGGCCGGGCACATGGGTCACGAGCGCGTGACCGTCCGGAGCATCGACATCGTGAAGATCGATCCGGAGCGCAATCTCCTGATGGTCAAGGGTCCGATTCCGGGACCGAACGGCGGACTGGTGTTCATCCGCAGTGCGGTCCGATTGCACAAGACCAAAGCGAGGAAGGCCGCCGCGTCAGGCGCGTGACCGGCCGGAGTGCCGGTGATCGTGGAGGCCCTGCGGGGAACCATGCGATCGCGACAACTGCAGACGGCACCGAGTCTCACCCTGCCCTGACCGCCGGCCCCTGTGGCGGGCGGCACGGAGGGGTCGGCGAAAACCGCGGCGAAGCACGCCGCAGCGGCGGATCTCCGCCACAGGTGAAAGTGTTCAACGATGATTGAAGTACCTGTCTACAACCAGAAGGGCGACCAGGTCGGGAGCGTCTCAGTCGATGAGGCGCAGCTCGGCAGCGAGGTGCGCCCTGCTCTGCTTAAGCAGGCCTACGTCATGTTCCATGCGAACCGGCGTCAGGGCTCGGCCCGCACGAAGGGTCGCGGGCAGGTCGCCGGCTCGACGCGCAAGCTCTACCGCCAGAAGGGCACCGGCAACGCCCGCGTGGGTCCGCGGCGGACGGTCGTCCGCAAGGGCGGCGGCGTGGCGTTCCCGAAGACGAAGATGCACGAGGCGTTCCGTCAGGCGATGCCCAAGAAGATGCGTCGTCTCGCGAACCGCAACGCGCTGCTCGCCAAGCTCATCGACAACGAGGTGAAGTGCGTCGACACGCTCGCGTTCGACACCCCGAAGACGGGTGCGTTCACGTCGCTGCTTCAGGCCCTCGGCGTGAACCGCACGTGTCTCGTCGCGCTCGATCCGTCGAACCGCAACGCGGCCCTGTCGGCCCGCAACTGCGACGACGTCGACACGATCCGCGTCGAGCAGCTCAACGTCTTCGAACTGCTCAACCACCGATTCCTCGTCATCGACAAGGCATCCCTCGAGGCCTTCCTCGACGGCTCGGCCTGGGCGAAGGCCGGCGACAAGGAGGCCGCGTGATGCAAGCGACCACGATCATCCGCAAGCCGATCATCACCGAGAAGGCGACCGCGGCGACCGACCAGAACCGGTACACCTTCGAGATCGACCGCCGGGCGGACAAGGCCCAGGTGAAGCGGGCCATCGAAGAGCTGTACAAGGTGCGCGTCGTCGGCGTGTCGACCCAGTTGCGTCGCGGCAAGTCGCGTCGCTTCAAGTACGGCCTCGTCCAGAAGTCGTCGATCAAGCGGGCCATCGTCCGCGTGCACGCCGAGGACCGGATCGAGCTGTTCTGATTCCACCCGCATCATGACGTCCCGTGGCGGGCGTCGTGAGGAAAGACCGAAGCATCATGGCCATTCGCATCTACAAGCCGACGACCAACGGGCGCCGCAACGCCTCGGTCAACCTGCACGTCGAGGTGACCAAGTCGACGCCGGAGAAGTCGCTCCTCCGTCCGCTGAACCGCAAGGGCGGCCGCAACCACCAGGGCATCGTCACGGTGCACGGTCGTGGCGGCGGTCACAAGCGTCGGTATCGCGTCATCGACTTCGCCCGGCGCAAGGACGACGTCGCCGCGACGGTGATCGGGATCGAGTACGACCCGAACCGCACGTGTCACATCGCCCTCATCGAGTACGCCGACGGCGTGCGCCGGTACATGCTCTGCCCGAAGGGCATGACCGACGGCATGACGGTGCAGAGCTCGGCGGACGCGGTGGACCCGGTGGTCGGCAACTGCATGCCGCTCAAGCACATTCCGACCGGCCTCGACGTGCACAACATCGAGATGGAGCCGGGCAAGGGCGGCAAGCTGTGTCGCTCGGCGGGATCGTCGGCCCGACTGACGAACAAGGAAGGTCGCTGGGCGACGCTCGTGCTTCCGTCGGGCGAGATCCGGCAGGTGTCGCTCGAGTGCCGCGCGACCGTCGGTGAGATCGGCAACAGCGATCATCAGCTCGTGAAGATCGGCAAGGCCGGTCGGAACCGCTGGCGTGGTCGCAAGCCGAAGGTTCGCGGCGTCGCGATGGACCATGCGACGCATCCGCTCGGCGGCGGCGAGGGTCGTTCGAAGGGCGGGCGGGAGCCGGCGAGCGCGTCGGGCACGAAGTCGAAGGGCGGGCGCACGCGTGCCCGCGGCAAGTGGACGGATTCGCGGATCATCCGCCGCCGCAAGAGCAAGCGGTACGGTCAGCTCCGTCTCTGACGGTCGGGCTGACGGTGTCGAGAGGTTCCGGTCCGGTGGACCGATTTGACTGACTGAGAGTATGTGATGTCCAGATCGCTGAAAAAAGGTCCGTATGTCGACGAGAAGCTGTTCGTGAAGGTGCAGCGCATGCTGGAATCGGGGCGTCGCGCGCCGATCCGGACGTGGGCTCGGGCCTGCACGATCGTGCCGGAATTCGTCGGGCACACGTTCCAGGTGCACAACGGCCGCCAGTTCATCGACGTGTTCTGCACGGAGGACATGGTGGGTCACAAGCTGGGCGAGTTCGCCCTGACGCGGTTCTTCCGCGGGCATACGAACAAGAAGGAAGGCCTCAAGGGCGGTCGTTGACCGTCGGGGCTGATGGTGAGCTGACATGGCATACCAAGCGACACATCGATTCGCCCGCATCGCGCCCCGGAAGGCGCGTCTGGTCGCGGACCTCATCCGCGGCCGTCGCATCGACGACGCGATCACCGAGCTCGAATTCTCCAAGAAGCGGGCCGCGTGGTACTTCAAGGCGGTGCTGAAGAGCGCCATCGCCAACGCGGAGGAGGGGGAGGCGGATCTGCATCGTCTCGTCATCTCCGAGTCGCGGGTCGACGAGGGCCCGACGATCAAGCGGTGGCAGCCGAAGGATCGCGGCCGCGCGCATCCGATCAACAAGCGCACGAGTCACTTGTACATCAGTCTCGAGGCCCGCTGAACACGCCGCGAGACCCTGCCTTGAGCCCGGACGCCTGATCCGGGGAACGGACCCAGGACCACCTATGGGACAGAAGACACATCCATTCGGCTTCCGCGTCGGCATCACCGAGACGCATCGCTCGCGCTGGTTCGCGCCCAAGGCGCTGTTCGCCGAGCTGCTCGTCGAGGACTTCCGGATCCGGAAGTACGTCGACAAGCGTCTGAACCGCACGCCGCCCTTCGCGGCCGTGTCGGACATCCTCATCGAGCGGACGCGCGAGGAGCTCACGATCATCCTGAAGACGGGTCGTCCGGGCCTCGTCATCGGTCCGAAGGGCCAGGAGATCGACAAGCTTCGCGACGACCTCCAGGTGATCACCGGCCGCAAGGTGAAGATCAACATCGTCGAGGTGAAGAACCCCGACACGGACGCGACGCTGCTCGGCGAGATGATCGCGGAGCAGCTCAAGAAGCGGGCCAACTTCCGGCGCGTCCTCAAGCAGCGCTGCGAGTCGGCGATGCAGAACGGCGCGAAGGGCGTGCGCATCCTGCTGTCGGGTCGACTCGGCGGCGCCGAGATGTCCCGCAAGCTCGACACCCGCCTCGGGTCGATCCCGCTGTCGACCCTCCAGGCGAACGTCGACTACGCCTGCATCGCCAGCCACACCACCTACGGCACGATCGGCGTGAAGGTGTGGGTCTACAAGGGGATGTACACCGATCAGGAGGACGAGACCTCGACGCGGGCCGCCGGCGGGCGGGCGCGGGCGCGAGGCCGTCGCTGATCATCCGCGCGGCATCCGATCGCGGATGTCGCAACTGACGCACGACACTTCTCCGGAATCGACGTCGATTCCGGTACTGGATCGAGACAGGAGTTCATCCGATGCCCCGGATGCCGAAGAGAATCAAGTTCCGCAAGCAGATGCGTGGCGTGCTCAAGGGCAACGCGACGCGCGGGAACTTCGTCGCGTACGGCGACTACGGACTGCAGTCGCTCGAGATGCACTGGCTCTCCGCGCGTCAGATCGAGGCCGGGCGAATCGCCGCCCAGCACTTCCTTCGTCGCCAGGGCAAGGTGTACATCCGGGTGTTCCCGGACAAGCCGATCTCCAAGAAGCCGCTCGAGACCCGCATGGGCAAGGGCAAGGCGGACACGGAGTACTGGGCCGCGCGCGTGAAGCCCGGCACGATGCTCTTCGAGATCGCCGGCGTGCCCGAGAACGTCGCCAAGCAGGCGATGGCCCGCGTCGCCCACAAGATGCCCGTTCGCTGCCGCTTCGTCGGTCGGCGCCTGACGGTCTGACGAAACGATCACCCCCTGCTGGATTCGGAACGGTCACATGAAAGCCAAGGAAGTTCACAATCTGAACAACGAAGAACTCGCCCTCGAGGTGACGCGCCTCCACCGGCGCATGTTCGAGCTCCGCACCCAGGCGGTGACGGAGAAGATCGAGGACACGTCGCAGTTCCCCAAGCTCCGCAAGGACATCGCGCGCCTGAACACGGAGCTGCGGGCCCGCGAGCAGGCGGCGACGAAGGCGTGAGTTCGGTTCAGGAACAGGTTCTGGGTCAGGGTCAGGTCAAAGGCAGGTTGCACCAGTGAGTCACGACAAGTCCATCACCGTGTCCGAGTCCGCCGCCCGTCGCATCGGGGTCGTCGAGTCCGACGCCCGCGACAAGACGCGGACGGTGTCGATCAACTACTCGGTCAAGCACCCGAAGTACGGCAAGTACATCCGGCGCCGGACGCGCCTGCACGTGCACGACGAGGGGAACGCCTCGAAGGTGGGGGATCGCGTCGAGATCGCCGAGTGCCGCCCGGTCTCCAAGACGAAGTCCTGGGTGCTCCTGCGGGTGATCGACGTCGCGCGACAGGACTGACGGGAGGTCGCCCCCGCGAGGCGGCCGGACGGATTCGTCGCCGCGAGGCGGCGCGATGATGAGTATGGACGGGGTCCCGGTTCGCCGGGCTCCGGGAATGACGCCACGAACGGTCCGACGGACCGAGGATTGACTGAGATGATTCAACGCGAATCAAGGCTGGACGTGGCCGACAACAGCGGCGCCAAG
>JAGQOI010000011.1 GCA_020427625.1 Phycisphaerales bacterium
CCCGACGATTCCAGGTCGTGCAGATCGACGAGCCGTCGGAGGCGCGCTGCGTCCGGATGCTGCGGGGCATGGCGTCGACGCTCGAGAAGCACCACCAGGTCCAGCTCCTCGACGAGGGCATCGAGGCCGCCGTGCGCCTGTCGCACCGGTACATCCCCGCCCGCCAGCTGCCCGACAAGGCGGTGAGCCTGATCGACACCGCGTGCGCGCGGGTCGCCGTCGGTCAGCACGCCGTGCCCGCGGAGATCGACGACTGCCGCAAGCACATCGACGCGCTCGACACGGAACTGGAGATCATCGATCGCGAGGCCGCGATCGGTCTCGACCACGGCGCCCGTCGCGCCGACATCGAGGCGAAGCGGGCCGCCGAGGGCGAACGGCTCGCCGGTCTCGAAGCGAACTGGGAGAAGGAACGCGACCTCGTGAACGAGATCCTCGCGATCCGTCGCACGCTGCGCGGCGAGCTCGGCGAGGCCGTCGATCACGCCGGCGCCGCCGCGCCGACCGCCGCCGCGGCAGAATCGTCGGAGGCGTCGGAGGCCGGCGCCTCGACCGCGACGGAGGCGCCGCCGGCGATCGATCGCGAAGCCGAACTCGCGCGTCTGCGGACGCTTCAGACGGAACTCGAGGCGCTGCAGGGCGAGTCGCCGCTGATCCTGCCGAGCGTCGACGCCCAGGCGATCGCGTCGGTCGTCGCCGACTGGACGGGCATTCCGGTGGGCCGGATGGTGAAGAACGAGATCGACGCCGTGCTCAAGCTCGGCGCGACGCTCGGAAAGCGGGTGATCGGTCAGCAGCACGGCCTCGACATGATCGCGCGGCGGATCCAGACGTCGCGGGCGTCGCTCGACAATCCGAGCAAGCCGATCGGCGTGTTCATGCTCGCCGGTCCGTCGGGCGTCGGCAAGACCGAGACCGCGCTCGCGCTCGCCGAGGCGCTGTACGGCGGCGAACACAACGTCATCACGATCAACATGTCGGAGTTCCAGGAAGCGCACACGGTGTCGACGCTGAAGGGAGCGCCTCCCGGCTACGTCGGCTACGGCGAGGGCGGCATCCTCACCGAGGCCGTGCGCCGCAAGCCGTACAGCATCGTGCTGCTCGACGAGGTCGAGAAGGCGCATCCCGACGTCCACGAGATCTTCTTCCAGGTCTTCGACAAGGGCGTCATGGAGGACGGCGAGGGCCGGCTCATCAACTTCAAGAACACGATCATCCTGCTCACCACCAACGTCGGCAGCGATCTCATCATGAACCTCTGCAAGGATCCGGACCTCATGCCGGACGCGGAGGGCATCGCGCAGGCGCTGCGGGAACCGCTGCTCAAGACGTTCCCGGCGGCGCTGCTCGGACGCATCGTCACGATTCCGTACTACCCGCTCAGCGACGACATGCTCAAGGCGATCATCCGCCTCCAGCTCGGTCGCATCGTGAAGCGCATGGCGGAATCGCACAAGGTGCCGCTGGAGTTCGACGACGGCGTGATCGACCTCATCGCCTCGCGCTGCACCGAGCTCGAATCGGGCGGGCGCATGGTCGACGCGATCCTCACGAACACGATGCTGCCGGCGATCAGCAAGCACTTCCTCGAACAGATGCTCGACGGCCAGGTCATCGAGCGGGTGAAGGTCACGACCGAGGACAACGACTTCCGATACACCTTCGCATGAACGACGAGTTCGACGAGTTCGACGAGGGCCCGAGCCCGGAGGATCTCGAACGGTTCTCCCGCGTCGGCGGGTACTGTCCCGTGTGCGGAGAGGAGATCTTCGACGACATCGACTATTGTCCCGCCTGTCACGCCGCCATCTCCGGCGCGGCATCGCGCCATCCCATGCGTTCCTGGTATCGGCGGCAATGGAAGCTCCTCATCGTCGTTGGACTCGTGGTGCTCCTGTCGGGCATCCTTGCGCTCTGGCGCCTCGGGTAGTCCCGGGCTGTCGGTGGAGGTTCGGTATGACAGCGACACGCCCTCGCGGCGTCCTCGGCGCGATCCTCGTGATCGGGTGCATCGTCGGCATCGCCGTCGCGACGCCGACGCCGTCGGCCTCCCGCGCCGGTCGCGCCGAACTGGCCGTCCTGCGCGCCGCCGCGCGGTGGGACGATGTCGACGTGTTCGTGCTGCTGCGCTTCGGGGCGCATCCGGACACGACCGTGCGCGAACGGGCTCGCGACCTCCTCGATCGCCGCTGCGACGAGGTGCCGCCCGACTTCGTGCGGAACTGTCTC
>JAGQOI010000074.1 GCA_020427625.1 Phycisphaerales bacterium
GCGCACCAGTCGTCGAGTTTCACCGTGAACGGCCGGGTGACGTCGTCGTCGGTGACGCTGGTGTACGTCATCACCGTGACGCCGCACCGGGAGGGCGAGATCACGCTGCCGCCGGTGCGGGTGGTGGTGGACGGCGAGGCGTTCACGACCGCGCCGGCGACGATCACGGTCACGGATTCGGATCCCGGTGACTACCTCGTCGTGGACATCGAGCCGGCGCGTCCCTTCGTGTACCTCGGCGAGCCGGTCGAGTACGTGATGACCCTTGCCGTCCGGCCCAATGCGGAAGGCCCGACGCTGCCGCCCGACGAGATGCTCCAGACGGTGATCAGTTCGTCGGACCTCGGCCTGTTTGCCGCGGCCTTCAGTCGCGATCGCCAGCATCCGATCGGCTTTCGCGAGGTCACGCGGCGCGGCGCGGACGACACGCCGCTTCGATACTACGAGTATGACATCCGCGCCACCGAGTGGCCGAAGCAGGCGGGCCCGACGGACTTCGGCGACGTCGTCATCCGGATGGAGTATCCGCTCGTCGTCGGCCGGCGTTCGGGCGGGCTGCTCATCCCGCGCGGCTACGACGTCAAGCGCGCCCGTCCCATCGTCCTGCGCACGCCGGTCCCGCCGGTCGACGTCCGGCTGCCGCCTGACGAGGGGCGACCCGCGAACTTCACGGGCGCCGTCGGGCGCTTCACGATCAGCGCGTCGGCGACGCCGACGGAGGTCGCCGTCGGCGATCCCGTCGAACTCACGTTGAACATCACCGATCGCGGCTCGACGGACGGGCATCTCGACACGCTCGAGGCGCCGCCGCTCGGGCTCGTCGACGCCCTCGTCGCCGGATTTCGCGTCCCGACCTCGCCGCTGGCGGGTCGCGCGCAGGGGGACCGCAAGACGTTCACCGCGATCATCCGGCCGCGGCGGGCCGACCTCACGGAGATCCCGGCCATTCCGTTCGCGTACTTCGATCCGGTCCACGAGACCTACGAGACGGCGTGGACGAAGCCGATCCCCCTGACCGTCGCGGGCTCGACGACGATGATGATCGACGACGTCGTCACCGGATCGAACCGCGGCCGCGACCACGCCGGGGGCGCCGATGAACTGACCGCCGTCGCCGCCGGGATCCTCGCGAACGACACGGGACCGGCGCTGCTCGTCGAGGGATCGCGCACGACCGTCCCGTGGTGGTTCTGGATCGCCCTCGTCGCGCCGCCGCTGGCGTTCGTCGGCGGCGTGTCTCGCGCCGCCGTGCGTCGTCGCAGCGCGGCGAACGTCGACGCGGCCCGTCGGCGCAGCGCCCGTCGTCGCGCCCACGGGGCCCTGCGCGATGCCGACGCGGCCGCGATCGGGCAGATCGTCCGCCGCTACGTCGGCGATCGGTCCGGTCTGCCCGGCGACACGCTGACGACCGCGGACGTCGTCTCGCATGCCCGCGCCCGCGCCATCGACGAGGAGACCGTGACGGCGCTGGCGGATCTTCTGGCGACGTGCGACGCGAGCGTGTACGGCGGGACGGCGATCGACGCCGCGCCGGATCTCGCGGCCCGCGCCCGATCGATCATCGATCGCCTCGAGCGGGAGCGCCTCGGATGAAGCCATCCGCCGCGAGCGCGGCCATCATGCTGACGGTCATGCTGCTCGTCGCGCCGACCGTCGGCGCGACGATGACCGATGCGCAACGCCGGGCCGTGCTCGGCGAAGCCCTCGACGCGTACGATCGCGGCGTCGCGGTCGTCCGCACGAATCCGTCGGTCGCCCGAGCCGCGTTCCGAGATGCCGCGGAACGCTTCGAACTCCTCGTCGACGACGGGCTCGTGAACGGTCCGTTGCTGTACAACCTCGGCAATGCGCGGCTCCAGGCGGGCGACCTCGGCGGCGCGGTGCTCGCGTACCGTTGGGCGGAGCGGCACATGCCGTCGGACCCGCGTCTCCAGACGAACCTGATGGA
>JAGQOI010000075.1 GCA_020427625.1 Phycisphaerales bacterium
GCGCCGGCCTCGGTCTGGCCACGTCCGCTGCGTCCGCGTCGGCGGCGTCGGCGGCGGCGGGGGGCCTCGCCGTCGGCGGGCGGGGCGGCGGCATCTCGGTCGGGCGTATCGGCGGCGGGGCGTTCGGCGGCGTCGGTACCGATCGGAGCGTCGTCGGCGGCGTCATCGTCGGACCAGTCGCCGGCGAGGGCGATGGCGGTGGCATCGGCGGGTCCGGCCTTGCGGCGGCGCCGGCGGCCACGCTTCTTGCGTCCGCCGTTCTCGTCGGCGGCGTGCTCGTCATCTCCGTCGCGTGCGATGCGTTCCTCGGCGGTTCGGGCGTCGGCTTCGAGGGTCTTGATGGTGGGGATCTGGGGCTGGGGGAGTCGCGAGATGTCGACATCGGCGCCGCGCTGGTCGTAGGCGTAGAAGTCGATGCGGTCGATGGCGATGGCATCGCTGACGCGGACGTCGACGCGCTTGCCGGAGACGTCCTCGATGCGGACGAGTTGTCGTCGCTTGGTGCTGAGCAGGACGGAGGCGACCTGGGAGGAGCAGACGAGTTCGAGGCGGCGGATCTTCTCGAACTGGAGCAGGTACCCGACCTGGCGCACGACGTCGGCGCTGAGGGACTCGGGCATCTGGATTTCGCCGTGTCCGTCGCAGGACGGGCAGGGCATGAAGTGGGCCTTGCGGAGGCTCGGCCGCATGCGCTGGCGGGTGAGCTGGAGGATGCCGAAGTCGCTGATCTTGAGGATCGTGGACTTCGCGCGGTCCTTCTTCATGTGGTTGCGGAACCGGTCCTCGACCTCGCGTCGATGGCGCTGGGCCCGCATGTCGATGAGGTCGCACACGACGAGTCCGCCGAGGTCGCGGAGGCGGAGCTGGCGGCAGATCTCGTCGACGGCTTCGCAGTTCGTCTCGTAGGCGTTCGTCTCGCTGTCGCGGGCGGAGCGGGATCGTCCGGAGTTCACGTCGATGGCGACGAGGGCCTCGGTCTGTTCGATGACGATCGCGCCGCCGGAGGGCAGCGGGACCTCGCGGCTGTGGATGAGTTCGATCTGTCGTTCGATGTCGAACGCGTGGAAGATCGGCGTCGAGCTGTGGTAGCGGATGACGTTCGGCGCCGAGCGCGGCGCGATGACCTCGAGGAAGGTCTTCACGCGTTCGTAGGCGGACTCGGAGTCGACGACGATGGCGTCGACGGTCGGGCGCAGGACGTCGCGGATCGTGCGGATGAGCAGGTCGGACTCGGTGTAGAGTTCGCACGGCGCGCCGACGGTCTTGATGCGGCGATCCATGACCTTCCAGAGGCGCATGAGGTAGGCGACGTCGCGCTTGAGTTCGGTCTTCGTGCGTCCGAAGCCGGCGGTGCGGACGATGAAGCCGAAGTGCTCGGGCAGATCGAGGCCGTCGAGCATCTGGCGCATCTCGCGCCGCTTCACGTCGTCCTCGACCTTGCGGGAGACGCCGACGTTGTCCATGTCCGGCATGACGACGAGCAGACGACCGGGAATCGAGAGGTAGCTCGTGAGCGTCGGACCCTTCGTGCCGATGCCCTCCTTGAGCACCTGCACGAGCAGCTCGTCGCCGGGACGCAGCGCGTCCTGGATCGGCGGGCGATCGCGACGGGGGACGCGCTTGCCGACCTTCTCCTTCCGGTTGCCCGACGGGAAGTACTTCGGGTGCAGGTCCGTGATGTGCAGGAAGCCGGACTGGCCCTTGCCGTAATCGACGAACGCGGCCTGGATCGCCGGCTCCACCTTGGCGACCCGCGCCTTGTAGATGTTGCCGACGTTCGTCGCGGTCGCCGTGCGCTCGGAATAGAGCTCTTCGAGATGATTGTTCTCGAGAACCGCAATCCGGCACTCCTCGCCGGGGGTCTCGTTCACCACCATGAGTTCGGTGGGCTTGGACGCTGTCTTGGCCACGGGGGCTCGTCTCCTTCAGGGGACTGCCCGCGGTCCGTCACGTCGATCCGTCGACGTCTTCATCATGGCGTGACCGCATGACCATGGCGCTCCCCGGCCGGTGGCCGCGGGTGACGATCAGGGGTCTTGGGGCGGTCGATGCGTGCATCACGCTCACGACGGACGGGGTTCGCGGGGGTGCCGGTCGTCGCGGCCGGGGACGCTCGTCTACGACCCGGGGACGATCCCTGCGGGCGGCGAGCGGGTCGACCCGTGGCGGGGCCGGCACCGATGTTTCGGATGTCGACATGGGAGTCAGGCGGACCAACCACCGTCCATGTCGGGAAAGACTCGGGAAAGCTCTTCGCGCAAGCAGTTCATGATCTTGCGCTCTGAATCAAACGACCCGACCTTGCGGGCGAGCCGCTCGCACATGCCCAGATCCACCGAGCGGATGATCCGCTTCACATGCGGAATCTGGGACGGCACCATGGATAGCGTACGCAAACCGAGGCCGACGAGCAACATGGTGTAGGTGATCTCGCCGGCGATCTCGCCGCAGATGCTCGTCGCGACCCGCTTGCGCTTCCCGGCCCGGATCACGGCCTTGATGAGCTGGAGCACCGCCGGATTCGCGCCGGTGTACAGGCTCGCGACCCGCTCGTTTCCTCGGTCCACGGCAAGGGTGTACTGGATGAGATCGTTCGTTCCGATGGAAAAAAACGCGACTTCCTTGGCGAAGACCGGCGCCATGAGGGCCGCGCTGGGCACCTCGACCATCATTCCGACCGGCACCTCCCGGTCGAAGGCGACCCCCTCCTCCTCCAGTTCCTCCTGCACGTCCGCGAGGATCATCCGGGCCTGCCGCAGTTCCATCGGCGTCGTGATGAGCGGGAACATGATCTTCATGGGCCCGAACGCCGACGCCCGGAGGATCGCCCGGAGGTGGGTCTTGAACAGCTTCAGGTTCTGCAGGCAGTACCGGATGCTGCGACAGCCGAGGAAGGGATTGCGCTCCGGCTCCTCGACGCGCGACTGGGTGTACTTATCGGCCCCGAGATCCAGCGTGCGGATGGTCAGCGGGTGACCGTCGATCCGCTCGACGGCCTCGCGAAACGCCTCGAACTGCTGCGCCTCGGTCGGTTCGGTGGGGTTGGTGAGGAAGAGGAACTCCGTGCGGTAGAGGCCGACGCCGTCGCCGCCGTACCGACGCATGGCGTCGATCTCGTGCGGGAACTCGATGTTGCCCATGAGCAGGATGCGGGTGCCGTCGAGCGTCGTCGCCTCGAGATCCGCAAGCTCGGCGAGCTGCCCGCGCATGACGTCGATCCGGCCGATCTGGAGCCGGTACTGGGCGATCGTCTCCTCGTCCGGACGGATCACGACGACGCCGGACTTGCCGTCGACGACGATCGTGTCGCCGTCGTCGACGTGCGTGCTCACCCGCTGACAGCCGACGACGACCGGAATGCCCAGGGCGGCGGCGACGATGGACGTGTGACTCGTGCGCCCGCCGGCATCCGTCGCGACCGCGATGACGTGCCGCGTGTCCAGTGCCGCGGCCTGGCTGGGCGTGATCTCGTGGGCGATCACGATGACCGGCTCCTCGAGCCCGGCGAGGCGGTCGCTGGACCGTCCGATGAGCTTGCCGAGGACGCGGCGATCGAGGTCGAGGACGTCGTTGGCCTTCTGCTTGAAGACCTCGTTCTCCATGTTCCGGAACTGGTCGGCGAGACGCCGGAACGCCTCGGACAGGGCGTACTCGGCGGTGACGTGCTCGGTCTCGATGCGTCGCTTCACCGGGTCGATGAGCGACCGGTCGCGGAGCAGGCCGAGATGGAACTCGAAGATCTTCGCGGGCTCGGGACCGAGCTTCTCCGAGACCCGGTCGCGATCGGCGTCGAGATCGCCCACCGCGCCCGCGATCGCCGCGTCCAGACGCTCCAACTGGCGTCCGACATCGGTCGGCGCGACGGCTCGGTACGGAATGTGCTCGGCGACATCGTCCAGGACGAATGCCTGCCCGATCACCATGCCGGGCGAAACCGGGATGCCCTTGATCACTTCCATGCTGTGAACCGAAGCGGCGAACGGGCTCGATCAGTCGCATGCCCGAATTTCGATGGATGCGGCCGTCCGCCGGCGAGCGAGTATAGCGAATACGCCGCCCGGTCGGGCGTGACCGACCCGCCCGGTCGAGGTGACGGACGCCGCCCGATCGGGGGGATGGGCGTCAGGCGGACGCCGCCGGCGCGCCCGCGGCATCCTCGCGCGGGCGCCCGTGCCACCCGAGGTGCGCCACGCGCTTGATGTCGTCGATGACCACGATCATGCACGGCAGCACGAGCAGGATGAGCAGCGTCGCGCTCATCAGGCCGAAGGAGATCGAGATCGCCATCGGGATCAGGAACTTCGCCTGGAACGACTCCTCGAGCATGAGCGGGAGCAGGCCGAGCACCGTCGTCACCGTCGTGAGGAAGATCGGACGCAGACGACGACGACCCGCCTCGATCAGCGCCTCGTGCAGAGGCACGCCGGCGCTCCGCTGCATGTTGAAGAACTCCACGAGGATGAGCGAGTCGTTCACCACGATGCCCGACAGCGCGACGAAACCGATCACGCTCAGGAACGTCATGTCGTAGTCCATCACCCAGTGACCCCAGATCACGCCGACGAGACCGAACGGGATCGCCAGCATCACCGCGAGCGGCTGCGTGTAGCTCCCGAACAGCCAGGCGAGGATCACGTAGATCAGGATCAGCGCCGTGCCGAACCCGAGCGGCAGCGACCCGAAGGCGTCCGCCTGCTGCTCCTGCCGCCCGCCGAGGGCGATCTCCACCCGCGGGTACCGGGCCCGCAGGGCGTCGAAATCGATCGCGCCCACGATGTCCTCGGGATTGACCGACGTCGACGTCGAGGCGGTCACCGTCGTCGTCCGCCGGCGGTCGACGCGCTTGATCGTCGCGTAGCTGGAGGCGTCGGTCAGGTCCGCGATCTCCGTGAGGGGCACGAGCGCGCCGGACGGACTGATGATCCACATCGACTCGACC
>JAGQOI010000076.1 GCA_020427625.1 Phycisphaerales bacterium
CCCGGATACCGACCGAATCCGTGCGCATCGCCCGGACCGTCGACGGCGCCGTCGCGATCGAGGTCGAGCCCGGTCGGTACGCCGCTGTTGCTCGGCGCGACGAAGGCGTACGCGAACGTCCACGCCGGCGGACCGTCGGGCGGGCCGTCCTGAAGGAAGGCGTTCCGGAAGTGATCGAGCGCAGCAACGTCATCGGTGTCGAACTCGTTGAGCAGGATGGCGTCGGGCCGGACGGTCCGGATGATCGACGCGACGCCGCGGGCGCGGGCGTCATCGCCGCGGGCGAGCGCCTCGGCGAGTCGTCCCGGCTGCGGGCGGCTGAGCGCCGTGTTGAAGGTCGCGACGCGCAGGATGACGGGCGCGGGGGTCGTGCACCCGGCGAGCGTGCCGGCGCCGAGGACGCCGATGATCAGGCCGCATCGTCGTCGACGTCTCATGGTTCGCGAACGTAGGTCATGCTCCACGAGCTGAATCCGCAGTGCCGGTAGCCGCGGGACGCGAAGTACTTCGTCCATTGCAGCGCGCGGCGGAACGGTCGTTCGCCCTCGAAGGTGACGGCGATCATGCCGGGCCGGATGTCGTCGGCGACGATCGACTTGAGGATCGCCTCCTCGGCGCCTTCGATGTTCATCTTGAGCAGGTCGAGACGGTCGAGCCCGTACTCGGTCATGAGCGACCGCACGGTGCGGCAGGGCGCATCGAAGTGCGAACCCGAGTCCTGCTGGGTGACGATGGAGTGCGACACGTCGGCCGGGTTGTGCGGCGCGTGAAAGCGCAGCGTCGTGTCCTCGTTCCAGAGTCCGACGGGGACGAAGCGGAAACGGTCGTCGTCGATGCCGAGCCGGTCGATGAAGGCGATCGCGCGCGGGGTCGGGTCGAGCGCGTAGACGATCGCGTCGGTGTCGCGGCGAAGGCCGCGCTCGAGTTCGATCTCCTCGCCGACGCCGGCGCAGAAGCAGACCGACGACGCGTCGAGCCGGCCACGGGGGATGCGCCAGAAGCGATAGGTGTCGACCGGACCGTCGTAGGTCGGTCGCAGCACCCGATCGAGGATCGGGCGCTTCACGTGCCAGTACATCCGGGATTCGAAACGACGGTGGAGCGCTCCCATGGGGTCACAGGATAGCAGCGTGCCCGCGCCGCTGTCGCCGCGGCCGGATCAGGGCGTCGTCACCGTGTGGCCGCGGAACACGAAGAACACGGCGCCGCACAGGCAGGCGCCGGCCCAGAGGTAATCGAGCTTCACCGGCTGCTTCATGTAGAGCACCGCGAACGGCACGAACACCGCGAGCGTGATGACTTCCTGGAGGATCTTCAACTGCGGGAGCGAGTACTGCGTGTACCCGATGCGATTCGCCGGGACCTGGAGCATGTACTCGAAGAACGCGACGCCCCAGCTCAGCGCGGCCGCGACGTACCACGGCTTGTGCTGGAGTTCCTTCAGGTGCGCGTACCACGCGACCGTCATGAACACGTTCGACGCGACGAGCAGCAGCACGGTGCGGATCAGGACGGACATGATGACACTCCGGGAGAGCGACGGGCCGCGCGGGCGGCGCACGGGCGGCGAGAGCATAGCCCGCGCCAGGCCGACGCGACGTCCGCCCGCGGGCCGTCCCGTCGAATCGGCCCGCCGGCGACCGTGGGCGGGCGGGGATCGGCTCCTCGGGCTGCGGTCGCCGGGCCGATTGGTCTACAATCCGGTCCATGAGCCGACCGACCGCCTACGTCAGCACTCCGATCTACTACGTGAACGGCAAGCCGCACATCGGGCACTGCTACACGACGCTCGTCTGCGACGTGTGGGCCCGGTTCATGCGCCGGGCCGGTCGCGACGTCTTCTTCCTGACCGGCACCGACGAGCACGGCGCGAAGGTCGAGAAGGCCGCGACCGAGCACCGGATGACGCCCCAGGCCTGGGCCGACCAGAACGCGGCCGAGTTCCGGCGCGTCCTCGGCATGCTCGATCTCACGAACGACGACTTCATCCGCACGACCGAGCCGCGGCACACCCGCCAGGTCCAGACGTTCGTCCGGCGTCTGCTCGAGAAGGACGCGGTGTACGTCGGGGAGTTCGAGGGCTGGTACGACCAGGGCCAGGAGGAGTACTACACCGAGACGAAGGCGAAGGACTGCAATCACGTCTCGCCGATCTCGGGTCGTCCGCTCGTGCGGATGACGGAGAGGAACTACTACTTCCGTCTGTCCGCGTTCCAGAAGCCGCTGGAGGACCTGTTCGCATCGCATCCGGACTTCGTTCGTCCCGAGGCGCGTCGCAACGAGGTGCTCGGGCGCCTGCGGGAGGGACTCCAGGACGTGCCGATGTCGCGCACGAACTTCGCCTGGGGCATTCCGATGCCGGACGATGCGGAGCACGTCATCTACGTATGGATCGACGCCCTGTTCAACTACATCACGGCGCTCGGGCTCGGCGAGCCGGACGGCGCGGTCGCGGGCGCGCGGGCGAAGTACTGGCCGGCGCAGTATCACGTCATCGGCAAGGAGATCCTCTGGTTTCACGCGGTGATCTGGCCGGCGATGCTGCTCGCGCTCGACCTCCCGCTGCCCGAGTGCGTGTACGCGCATTCGTACTGGGTGATGGGCGGGCAGAAGATGTCGAAGTCGCTCGGCAACATCATCGACCTCGAGGAGATCGAGCACTACCTCTCGATCTACGGGCTCGACGCCTGGCGGTACTACATGACGACGCAGGGTCCGCTCGGCGTGACCGATTCGACGCTGTCGCCGGAACGGTTCCACGAGGTCTACACGACCGACCTCGTGAACACCGTCGGCAACTGCGCGTCACGGGTCACGGCGATGATCAACAAGTACTTCGGCGGCACGCTGCCCGCCGACGCCGCCGGGGACCTGCACGATCACGACTGGCCGGCGATCACCCGGGACGCGGTCGCGACGGCGACGGAGGCGATGGCGGCGTTCGATCTCGCCGGCGCGATGGACGCGGCCGTCGGCATCGTCCGTCGCGTCGACGGCTTCATTCACGCGACCGAGCCCTTCAAGCTCGCGAAGGATCCGGCGCAGATGGAGACGGTCGGCGCGATCCTGTACCGATCGCTCGAAGCGGTGCGGATCGCGTCCGTCCTGCTCGAACCGACGATGCCCGGCCGCATGGCGTCGCTCGGCGCAAGCCTCGGCATCGAGCCGTCACCCGACGCGACCCTCGACACCCTCACCGCCTGGGGCGGCCTCACGCCCGGCGCGACGATCGAGAAGACCATGCTCTTCCCGCGCATCGACGCTCCCGAAACCGCGGGGGCGTGACGGGGTTTACCACGGAGGCACGGAGATCACGGAGACGAATCAATTGGTTCGGATCGTGCTGTCGGTGACCTCCGAATCATCGAACGCGACCGACCACACCATTCCGAAACCCCGAAATGAATGACTCCGTGTTCTTCGTGCCTCCGTGGTCAATCCTTGCCGGAAGATCACCACGGAGGCACGGAGGCACGGAGACGAATCAATTGGTTCGGATCGTGATGTCGGTGATGTCCGAATCATCGGACGCGACCGACCACACCATTCCGAAACCCCGAATGATTGACTCCGTGTGCTCCGTGCCTCCGTGGTCAATCCTCAGAGGTATTCCATGCGGTCGAGCAGGGCCTGGAAGCGCGGGTGGCCGCGGATGGGTTCGAGGTCGGGGTCGTTGGTGAACCAGCCGCGCTGGCCCATGCCGTTGTCGACGGCGCTCTCGAGGCAGTCGATCGCGGACTCGGTCTCGCCGAGCAGCGTGTAGACGCAGCCGATGTTGTAGAGGAGGAGCGGGTCCTCCGGGTCCATCGCGGATGCGCGTCGGGTCCATTCGATGGCCTTCGGCCGATCGCCGAGTTCGGAGTGCGCGATCGCGCCGAAGCACATCGCCCGGGCGTCGTCGGGGTTCAGTTCGAGCCGCCGGCGCACGACGGCGAGACCCGTCTCCGTCATCCGACTCGCGTCGGCCTCGCGACCGGCCTGGCGGTGGATCGCCGCGAGCTGCATCGGCGCGAAGTAATCCTCCGGCCGCACCTGCCACGACTTCTCGAACAGGTCCGCGGCCTCGTCCATGAGCCCGCGACTGAAACACGCCCGCGCGAAGAAGTGATACGCATCGTACAGTCGGGGATCGAGACGGATGGCCTCGGTGAACTGGCGGCGGGCCTCCTCGAAGTCGCCGCGGAGGTTCTGGGCGACCGCCCGCGCGACGTGCGCCTCGGCGAGCTCGGGATCGAGCTCCAGCGCGCGCCGGCTCGCCTCGTCCGCCTCCGCGACCAGCGACTCGCTCGCCTCGCTGAACAGGTGCAGCATCGAGCAGCAGTCGGCGACCGCGGCGTACGCCAGCGCGAAGCCGGGATCGATCTCGATCGCCCGCTTGAACATCGGCTGCGCGAACTCCCAGCCCTTGCGGCGGAACTGGTAGAAGAACTGGCGCCCCCGCAGGTAGAAGTCGTAGGCCTTGACGTTCTCCGTCGGCACCTTCTCGATCGCCCGCTTCTCCTGCTCCGTCAGCACGATGCGCATCGCGCGGGTGATGCTGTCGGCGATCTCGTCCTGGATCGCGAAGATGTCCTCGACGTCGCGGTCGAACCGGTCCGACCAGAGCTGGTAGCCGTTGTCGACGTTCACGAGGTGGGCCATGATCCGCAGGCGCTTGCCCGCCTTCTGAACCGTCCCCTCCAGAACGCTCCGCACGCCGAGCTGCTCGCCGATCTTGCGGATGTCCTCGTGACGACCCTTGAAGGCGAACGACGACGTCCGCGACACGACCCGCAACGCCTGGATCTTGCTCAGCGCATTGATGATCTCGCCCGCGATGCCGTCGGCGAGATACTCGTTCTCCGGGTCCGCGCTCATGTTCGCGAACGGCAGCACCGCGATCGACGGCAACTCCTCCGCCGACTCGCGCGTCAACGCCTCCCGCAACTCCCGCACCTCCGACAGCAGATCGCGGGCCGTCTGCGGTCGCGCGCCCGCCTCCTTCTCGAGGCAGCGCCCGATCAGACGGTCGAGGCGGACCGGAACGTCCGGATTCTTCTTCCGAGGCGGCACCGGCGCGTCGCGGATGATCGCGCTCAGCACGTCCGTCGCACTGCTCCCGGGAAACGGCACCGCCGCCGTCACCATCTCGTACACCAGCACGCCGAAGGAGAACAGGTCGCTCCGCGCATCCACCGGCCGGCCCCGGGCCTGCTCCGGCGACATGTAGCCGACCGTGCCCATCACGCGGTGCTCCACCGTGAGCTCCGTCGTCGGTCCCGCGCCCGACGATTCGTCGCCCGACGGCGCTTCGAGGATCTTCGCGAGACCGAAGTCGAGGATCTTCACGCGACCGTCCGCCGTGAACGCGATGTTCTGCGGCTTGAGGTCCCGGTGCACGATGTTGTGGGCGTGCGCCACGCACAACCCCTCCAGGATCTGAATCGCGATGTCCAGCGCCCGCACCGGCGCGAGACGACCCTCACGCAGCAGCACCTCGCGCAACGTCAGACCGTCGATGAACTCCATCGCGATGAAACAGCCGTCATCCGTCTCGCCGAGCTCGTGCACCGTCGCGATGTTCGGATGCGTCAGCTGCGCGGCCGCGCGCGCCTCGCGATGGAACCGGCGCCGCAACTCGTCCGTCGTCCGCTCCGGCCGCAGGATCTTGATCGCGACCGTGCGCCCGAGGCGAGGATCGTGCGCCCGGTACACGACGCCCATCCCGCCGTACCCGAGCACGCGCTCGATCCGATACTCACCGATCCGCTGCAGCGGCGGCGCCGTGAGCGCCGTCGGCTCGTCGTCCGATCCGCCCCCGGCCGCCCCCGCCGTCCCCCGCGTGATCCCCTCGTATTCACGTGCGTCGCTCATGACGCAAGCATACCACGGGTCCCGTGATCCCCGCACGAGCGGCGCGGCGTCCGCCGGCGGACGTCGTGGCGCCGGGCGGAACTCGTCGCGAGCACGAGGGTTGCCGCGCGACCGTCGCCGGATCCACGCCTCGGCGGGAGCGGGCCCTACAATGCCGTGCGCGGCGACGTTGCCGCATTTGAGGAGTCCGCCATGGCCAGTCCGTCCACGTTCGCGACCGAACCGAAGCAGTCGTCCGCCGCCGAGGGCGCCCTGACGAACGATCAGCTCGACGCCCTGCGTTCGGCGTTCGTCGCGAACCCGAGTCACCGCATGGCGCAGAACGCCGTCACGCAGACCGCCATCGACGACGTCGCGCTGAACCGCACCGTCGTGACGTCGATGGACCACACCTTCTCGCACCGGCTCGACAACTGGCCGGTGACGAACCAGAAGAAGTCCGGGCGCTGCTGGATGTTCGCGGCCCTCAACCTGTTCCGGGCGGACGCGATGCAGCGCATGAACGTCGAGGCGTTCGAGTTCTCGCAGAATCACGCGCTCTTCTGGGACAAGCTGGAACGGGCGAACTACTTCCTCGAGGCGATCATCCGCACCGCCGAGCGGCCGCTCGACGACCGGACCGTCGCGTTCCTCCTCGATCGCCCGCTCGACGACGGCGGCCAGTGGAACATGTTCATCAACCTCGTCCGCAAGCACGGCGTCGTGCCCAAGGCCGTCATGCCGGAGACGCAGAGTTCCTCCGAGACCATGCACATGAACCGGCGCATCGTGCACAAGCTGCGCGACGGCGCGAGGACGCTCCGCGAACTCCGCGGCAACGGCGCCCCGATGGAGGCCGTGCGGGCCGCGAAACGCGACATCGTCGCCGTGATCCACCGCATGCTCTGCATCCACCTCGGCACGCCGCCCTCGCGCTTCGACTGGCAGTGGAACGACAAGGACCGCGTCTTCCATCGCGACGGTGAGATGACCCCCCGCGCCTTCGCGGACAAGTACATCGACCTCCCGCTCGACGACTACGTCTGCCTCGTCCACGATCCGCGCTCGACGAGTCCCGTCGGACGCACGTTCACCGTCGAACACCTCGGCAACGTCGTGGGCGGCGAACCGGTGAAGTACCTCAACGTCGGCATCGACGTCATGAAGGACGCCGCGATGCGGACGATCATGGACGGCGAGCCGGTGTGGTTCGGCTGCGACGTGGGCCCGATGATGCGCCGGGATCTCGGCCTCTGGGATGCCGCGATGTTCGACTACGAGGCGATCTACGGCACGACGTTCAGCCTCGACAAGGCGTCGCGCCTCGTCTACCACCAGACGAAGATGACGCACGCGATGCTGTTCACCGGCGTCGACGTCTGGCACGACCGGCCCCGACGCTGGCGCGTCGAGAACAGTTGGGGCGACGAGAACGGGCAGAAGGGCTTCTTCATCATGAACGACTCGTGGTTCGACGAGTACATGTTCGAGGTCGCCGTCCGACGCTCGTACCTCCCCGAAACCCTCCGCAACGCGATCGACCAGGAACCGATCGTCCTGCCCGCCTGGGACCCGATGGGATCGCTCGCCCGCTGATCCGAACGCCCGACCCCGACC
>JAGQOI010000012.1 GCA_020427625.1 Phycisphaerales bacterium
CTCGGTATCGGTCGCGGTCTCGCGCGGGCTCACCTCGACGTCGGACACGATCGACATGCAGGTCGTCGACGTGAATGTGTCGGATCTCGGCATCGCGCACTACACGGTCGCGACCGGCGCGATCGAGGTCGACGAGTCCCTGCCGCAGGACGAACTCAACGCGCTCACCGTCGATCTCTACTTCGGCGGCTCGATCGCGGCCCTGCGTCGGCTCGAGGACGGGCGCTATCTCACGTCCGTGAACCGGCCCGTGCCGCTCGCCGCGTTCATGAACGATCCCGCCTTCGACCCGCTGCTCGAGTGGCGCGTCGACGATGTCGCGGTCGGGCTCGGCGCGGGCGCGTCGCCGCGGTTCTCGACGATCGGCGCGCACCGCATCGATTTCGGCCCGCCGGACGAGGCGCCGGCGGTCGACGTCGAGACATATCGCGTGCGCATCGCACCGATGCACGACGCCGAGGATGCCATCCCCGACGGCGAGCCGGCGCTGTACATCGCCAAGACCGACCCGCCGGGATACGAGCCGTTCGTGACCTGGCTCGCGGCGACGAAGTACGGCAGCGCGACGCCGGTCCTCGGCGACGGACCGTCGTTCCTCACGATCTTCACCGACACGTTCGGCTGGGATCCGGCGGTCGGACTCTGGCAGTGGGCGGGCGTACGCGCCGACAATGCCGCGCTGGGACAGGATCAGAAGGTCTGCGGCGTCGCGGCGTACGACGGCGGCGTGCATCCGCTCGGGCTCAACGTCGACTTCGTGCTTCCGGTCGCGGTGACGCTGGACGACGGCGCGGCCGCGCCGGTGACGATCGCGGCGATCGGTCTCGACGGCGACCTCATCGAGGGCAGCGACATCGACCTCGCGCCGGGCGAGACGGTCGGCGTGCATTTTCCGGAGGCGCTGGATCTCGTCGCGCTCACGCCGAACGTGCCTTCGGCGCCGGCGGCGATCCTGTGCGGCATCAGCACGGAGATCCTCGATGCGTCGTACGTCGGCGAGTGCGGCGATGTCGCGCAGCGTCGGTATCGCGGCAACGCGAGCGGCGTCGTGATCGTCAAGGTCGCGGCGAAGGGCGCGGACGGGACCGCCTCGGACTGTCCGGTGGAGGCGACGGTGAAGAATGCGAGCGGCGACATCATCGAGGATCTCGCGACGCCGCCGGGCGAGTGCATGGTGATGGTGCATCGGGCGGAGCCGGGCACGTCGTACACGGTCGCGACGGATTGCAGCGGGCTCGAAGGGACGTGCCGCGTGTCGGTCGAGGCGACGTATGCCGCGGCATCGAGCACGACGGAGTTCACGCTCATCGACAAGACGTTCGCGCGTCCGTGCAGTCCGAGCACGTGGACCGAGGTCATCGACACGACGGCGAACGGGACGTACTTCTACGATCTGGAGAACGTGGGCGGCGACGCGGACTGCGGGGTGAAGTTCCAGATCTGGGACGACTCGGCGCAGCCGCCGATCGACATCGTCGAGGAGGTGCTGGTCGCCGGCGACACGATCTCGGGCAATCACCAGAGCACCAACGGGCACCGTCTCCAGTTCCGGTTCGAGTGCCTGGGTGACGGCGAGACGTGCAACTTCAAGATCAAGGTGCGCTACGTGCCGAACACGGGCGACCACTGAGTCGTCACGAGCGCGTGGCGGTGGGGGGGTTCGGGGGCGTGGCGTCGCCGGGCGGTCTGCGGATCGTCCGGCGACGTCGTTGGGTGCTCGTCGATCGGTCAGCCGCTCTGCGGCAGCATGGCTTCCCACATCAGGGGTCCGACGACGACGACGATGGTCGTGACGATGGCGGCCATGATGATCGCGTTGCGGATGCTGCGTCGTCGGTGTCGGGTGACGTCGAGGTAGTA
>JAGQOI010000077.1 GCA_020427625.1 Phycisphaerales bacterium
GGCAGCAGCGGGTTGTCCGGACGGAACATCGAGCCGACGTTGGTCGCGTGATGGATCGACGCGTAGAAGTCGGTGTAGTCGCCGATGCACGCGGGCACGTGCAGGTCGACCTCGGCGCGAGGCACGAGGAGTTCCTTGCGCCGCGTCGCGTCGTCGCGCAGCGTCGGCGTGTCGCGGGCGAGCATCGCGCTCAGGGCGCGTCGGGTCGAGGTCCAGGCGAAGCGACCGAGGGCCATGAACTCGTTGAGTTCGGGCGCGCAGAGCGAGCAGGCGTTCTCGGGCGTGATGTCGTCGATGAGCCGCGCTTCGACCGCCGCCCGCACGTCGAGCACCTGGTCGCCGATTGCGACGCCGATGCGTCGCTCGTCGTCGCCGGTCCGGGAGAACACGCCGAACGGGAGGTTCTGGATGGGAAAGTCGGCGTCGTCCGCGTTGGCGGATTCGACCCACGAGAGCAGAGACGGATCGTGCGTGGCGTCGGTCATGGCTTCGGTCATGGCTTCGGGACGGGCATGAAGCCCAGGGCGTGAAGATCCTCGCGGGGATCATCGAAGGAGCACGAGCCGAACGACACCGCGAACCGTTCGCGGGCGGACTCGATGTCGTCGACGGACAGGCGCTCGTCGCGCCAGGCGATCCCGGCATCGTCGATGGCGAACGCGCCGATCGACGTCTCGGTGAGCACCGGAACGAGCGACGAGGCGGAACGATCGGAATCGATGCACGCGAGCGTCGCCGCGACGAAGACGTTCAGGAACCCGAACATCTCCGTGCCCACGGCGGTCGAGTGGTGACGGAGCGGATGGTGCAGACCGGCGGTCGCCTTGAACGGCGTCTCGGCCGCGGCACAGGCCGCGAGGAAGCGTGCGACCTGCTCCGGCGTCGGAAACAGGTCCGCGGTGATGCCGCCGGTGCGGATCTTCGCGCCCGCGTCGGACCCGGCCAGCGTCGCGATGAGCCCGCGCGGGTCGGCGTCGACGGGGATCTCGAAGAACGGGAACAGGTCGTCGCTGATCGCGTCGAGCGCGCCGTCGATCGCCCGCCCGGACGAAGCGCGGACCTCGATGACGTCGATCCCGGCCAGGCCGCCCGCGGCCTCGGCGTGACGCTCGTTGAAGGCGTCGATGCGCTCCAGGTCGGCGGCGAGGGCGTCGCCGTCGTCATCGTCGGCCGGTCGGGTGAGGGCGGAGATGAGCCAGGGTTCGAGGTCGTCGTCGGTCGGCAGCAGCGTCGCCGCCGCGGCTTCGAACTCGTCGAGGCGCGCCACCGGGACGATGAGGCGTCCGAGCATCCAGGCGTCGGCGTGCCGGAGGTACGCGTCATAGTTCGCGACGGTGGTCGCCATGTCGAGCTTCGCCGGCGGAAAGAGCCCGGCGTAGTCGACGAGATGCGTCATGAGCATGCGCAGCGCGTCGGGCATGGTGCGGGCGGCGCCGGTCATACCGCGGCTCCGAACAGCGACTCCCGCTGCGCCAGGCAGCGGCGCACGCGGGCGAGCACGCTCGCCTTGCCGAGCATCGCGAGCGTATCGAAGATCGGCGGACTCACGGTGCCGCCGCTCACCGCGATGCGGAGCGGCTGGGCGACCTTGCCGAGCTTGTCGTCGGCATGATCCCGCGCGTAGGCGGCGATCTGCGCCTCGATCGTCTCGACGGTCCACGCGTCGATCGCGTCGAGGACGGGCAGGACGGCCGCGAGATGATCGAACCCGTTCGGCGCGCTCCCGGTCATCGCCTTGCGGACGGGCTTGCTCGTCTCGTACTCGATCTCGTCGTCGGCCTGCACGAGGAAGCGGCACGTCCGGATGGGATCCTCCAGCGTCTTCGAGCGCTCATGGTTGGACGACGCGAGCAGCTCGAACTGCGCGTCCGTCAGGCGGGCGAGGAACTCGGGGTGATACCGCTCGCAGTGCGCCCGGAGATGCGTGCAGAACTCCGCGGGCGTCAGGGCCTGGATCGTGTCGAGGCTGAAGGCGAGGAGCTTGTCGCGGTCGAACTTCGCGGCCGACTTCACGACGCGATCGAGGTCGAACCGCTGCGTGAAGAACGCGCGATCGAACTTCTCGACGTCGCCGCCCGGCGACCAGCCGAGCAGCGCGAGGTAGTTGACGAGCGTCCCGGGGAGGTATCCGGCCCGTCGGAAGTCGTCGACGTTGATCTCCGGCAGCTCGACCCGCAGCGCGGCCGCGAGCCGCACGGCGGCTTCGAGATCGAGTTGATGATCCTTGCTCGACCGCCACCACGTCCAGGTGTCGGCATCGACGACCGGCGCGCCGTCGAGTTCCGGCGGCGCGTCGATGCCCCGCTCGGTGACGGTCGCGCGGAGCACACGGTCCTTGTCGCGCTTCGACATCTTCGATCCGTCGGGATTCGAGATGACGGAGATGTGGGCGTACTCGGGCACGCGGAAGCCGAGGGCGCGCTGGAGCAGGATGTGCCGCGGCGTGTTGTTGACGTGCTCCTGCGCACGGATGACGTGCGTGATGTCCATGAGCTCGTCGTCGACGACGACGGCGAAGTGGTACGTGGGATAGCCGTCGGCCTTGCGGATGACGAAGTCGTCGAGTTCGTCGGTCGAGACCGTGATGTCGCCGAGGACGTGGTCGTGCACGGTGACCGATTCCTCGTCCGGCACGCGGAAGCGGACGACGTGCGGACGTCCTTCGGCGAGGTAGGACGCGATCGTCTCGGGCGGGAGACGCAGGCCGGCGCGGTCGTAGCGGTAGGGTTGCTTCGCGGCGCGGGCGGCGGCGCGGGCGGCGTCGAGTTCCTCGGGCGTCTCGAACGCGCGGTACGCGCCGCCTTCGGCGAGCAGACGCTCCATGTGCCGGTCGTAGATGTCGAGGCGCTGGGCCTGGAAGTACGGCCCGGCGTCGCCGCCGCCGCATCCCTCGAACTCCGGCCCTTCGTCCCAGTCGATCCCGAGCCACTTGAGGTCGGCGAGGAAGCCGAGGCTCGCGGCGTCGGACGATCGCTTCTGATCGGTGTCCTCGATGCGCACGATGAACCGCCCGTCACGTCCGCGGGCGAAGGCCCAGCAGAACAGCGCCGTGCGGGCGCCGCCGACGTGCAGGTGTCCCGACGGACTCGGGGCGAACCGCGTCCGGATGGTCATGGTCGTCTTCTCGCTCATGAGGCAGGCAGGGTACCGCGTCCGGTCGTCGCTGTCGAAACTACTCGGCCGGCGTCTCGGTCGCGGCCGCCGGCGCGGCGGCATGGTCCCGCCGGAGCCGGCGCCGGCGCCAGGCCGCCCCCACCGGTCCCGACAGGGCATACAGCGTGAACACGATCGCGACCGTCTCCTGGAACCACCAGATCGCGAGGATCAGGGGCATGAGCAGGCGGACCGCGAACCCGAAACTGTGCGGACGACGGAGATACCGGTTCACGACGTGCGTGTACCGCATCGTCGACACCATCCCCCAGGCGCAGAGCAGCGTGATGAGCGGAATGCCCAGCGCGGCACCGCGCACGAAGCTCACCGGCAACTCGTCGATCATCGGGTTCGCCACGAGCCGGTGCTGGTGGAGGATGATCAGACTCGCGACCGCACCGGCCGCGCCGGGCGACGGGAGGCCGCTGAACCACTCGTGCGCCGTCAGGTCGGCGGACTCGGTCTCGACGTTGAATCGGGCGAGTCGCAGCGCGGCACAGCAGACGTAGACGGCGGCGATGCCCCAGACGATCTTGCCGAGGGCGAGATCGGCCTCCGGTCCGATGACGACGAGTCCCGATTCGACCGTGAGGTACTTGCCGACGAGGGTGAGCATCATGAACGCCGGCGCGACGCCGAACGTGACGAGGTCGCACAGGGAGTCGAGTTGGGCGCCGAGGTCGCTCGTCGACCGCGTCAGGCGCGCCACCGAACCGTCCACGGCGTCGAAGAACATGCCGACGAAGATGAGCGCGCCGGCGAAGGTGAGCGACGACCAGTGGAACGGCGCCACGGCGTCCGCGGGCTTGGCGGCATAGAAGATCGCCGCGAATCCGGCGAGCAGGTTCCCCAGCGTGCACAGGGTCGGAAGCATGCGCACCGGCGCGACGCGCCGCTGCGCGCGACGCACCGCGTGCTGGCCGCGGAAGCGCGACGAGCGACGCAGCCGTGGGCGGGATCCGGAGTCCACGTCAGGCGTCCTCCCCGGCGACCGGCGGGTCGGTCGGCGTGTCGGTCGGCGGTTCGAGGAAGGCCGGGACGCGGGGCACGAGGATGAGCACGTCCCGCGATCCCGTGTCGCCGCGACCGCGCCCGAGCAGCAGAGCCTCCCCCACGGTCCGGGGCACGTCGACGTCCGGACCGACGGCGCCCGACTCGACCTCGCGCCGGACGGCGGGTGCGCCGGTCGCGGCGGCCGCGCCGGTCGTCGGGTCGTCGGTCCGCCAGCGCACGCCCGGCGTCTCGCAGACGAGCAGGTAGGCGTAGGCGGGATCGAGTTCGATGATCATCGGGTCGGGATCGAGCACGATCGTCGCCGGCGCGCGGTTCCGGCCGCGGGCGCGGCCGCCGACCGGCGTGACGGCGTACTCGGGGACGAGTTCGACGTAGAGCACGGGTCCGTCGAGGGTCGGCGTCGTCCACGCGCGGGCGATGAGCCGCAGCGTGCCCGGCTCGAGCCGGACGGCCCGCCCGTTCACGAAGACGGCCTGCCCGCCGAGTTCCATCGGGCGGGTCGCGATCTCGCGCCAGTCGAGGATCTGCCCGTGCCAGGCGCTCGACGTCGAGATGATGCTGCCGAGGGCGGCGCGAATCGATTCGAGCGAATCGAGCGGCACGCGGAGGAGGCGGAACCCGTTGCGATCGAGGCGCGCCTGCATCGCTTCGTCCGTCGCCTCGCCGCTTGCCGCGGGAAGGACGGCCGCGGCGACGACGAGCGGATCGGCCCCCACCGTCCAGCGTCGCACTTCGAGGCCGTTGTCGGCGCTGACCATGCGGTCGAAGGCGATGGAGGCGCGATCGCCGAGCGACATGCCGACGCCGTCGGTCGAGTCGGTGCCGGAGCAGGCGCCGAGCGCGAGCACGCCGATCGCGCCAAGCATGGCGAGGCGCGGCGGCGGTCGATGAGGTCGGCGGCGGGTCTTCACGAGGATCATCCTACGTCGGCGCGGGTCGGACGACGAGGTGCGGGTGGGGTCACTGGTCGTCGGGGTTCTCGCGGACGAGCGGCGGCGTCGCCGCGATGCCCGGTCGCGAGAGGCCGGGCAGCGCGATGAGGCGGGCGCTCGGATCGGCGAGCGTCCCGGTCACCTCGATCGAGAACAGCCCGCCGCTGAGTCCGGCGACGAGGTCGCTGAGCAGGGCGACGCGTCCGCGGCTGTCGAGTCGGGCGCGGATGCTCCAGTCGTCGAGGGCGAGCGTCCCGCGCCCCTTCAGCGTCATGGACGGACCTTCGAGCGCGATGTGCTCGAGTTCCGCGGTCCGACCGGAGATGTAGAAGTCGACGTCGGCGGTCTCGATCCCGCCGATGGGCGGCGCGATCTGCACGAGGTGAAGCATGAGCATGGCGAGCGGCTCGCCGCCGAGGTCGCCGCGATGCAGACGCACCGCGCCTTCGCCGATCATCGACTCCGGCTGCCCGCGGAGACCGGAGATCGACAGGCGACCGTCCATCTCGCCCTGGGCGCGACGGGCGCGCGAGTCGGGATCGGCGGCCGGATCGGCGGCGGCGAACTCGGCGAGGTCGACGCCCGCCAGTCTCGTGCGCACGGTGTACGCATCGTCCGCGCCCACGCCGACGTCGGCCTCCGCGGTGATCTGGCCGCCGTACATCATGCCGATGGCGTCACGAAGTTCGAGCACGTCCGGACGCGCGAGCAACGTCAGGCGGGCCGACGCACTGGTCATCAGCCGGTTCGACACGCGCAGCGACGCGGCATCGATCTGCACCGAGAGCTGCGGCGGCGCGCCGTGTTCGGCGACCACCGTGATGTCGAGGTGCGCATCGACGTCGGCGAACGGCAGTCCCGCCTCGAACGAGGCGCCCGCGACGTCCGCGCCGCCGGTGAACGTCGTCCGCCAGCGCCGGACGCCGTCCGCATCACGCATCTCCGTGATGCTCAGCGGGCGCGCCATGATGTGGATCGGTTCGCTCGTCCTGACGTCCAGGGCGTCGATCAGATCCGACACCGACGCCGGAAGAACCGAGCGCAGTTCCGGCGACAGACCGTCCGCCAGGTAGGTGACGGCGAGGTCCGCGGCCAGGGTGCCGCGGGTCGACAGCCGACCCTCCACCGCGAACTGGTCCCCGCCGAGGAGTCCCTCGACATCGTGGAAGATGACCTCGTCCGGACGGATCGTGATGAGACTCGCCGACCCCAGTGATGCCGCGAGACGGTCGCCGGCCAGCGTGATCGCCAGCGTGCGGGGGCGAACGCCGAGGTCGAAGGAGCGCGTCCGATCCCCGGCGGCGGAGGCGTAGACGAAGGTCGCGTCGAAGGCGCCGCTCGGCGCCATGCGGGTGAAGCGATCGGCCTGATCCGTGCTGCCGCCGAGGCGAAGAGCCTCGAACACGACGGGCGAGTCGAACCGACCGCCGCGCCACTCGCCCTTGAGCGTGAGTCCGCCGGCGTCGCCGAGGCCGTATCCGCCGGTGAGATCGAGGTCGCCGTGGGCCTCGCCCTCGTGTCCGATCGACATCGCGAGGTCGTTGAAGGTGACCTCGCGCTCGCGGACCGTGAGGGAGCCGCGGGAGAACCGGAGAGCGATCGCCTGGTCATCGATGGTGAGGTCGACGTGACGCGGCTCGACGGTGAGTCCGGTGACGCCGACGTGTCCGTCGTGGGCGA
>JAGQOI010000078.1 GCA_020427625.1 Phycisphaerales bacterium
CGGCGACCCCTCGATGAACGCACCGGTGAGGGCATGCACATCGACATGGCGAGGCTCATCCTTCGCCAGCATCGTCGGCGTCGGCAGCGTCAGCGGCGCGACCGCCTCTCCGGCCCGGCGCGCGACGTCCTCCATCGCCCGCAGCAGGCGCGGCACGTGCGTGTCGAGCTGGCGACGCGCGAGCGCGCCGTCGCGCACTTCGTACACGCGGGCGACGGTCGGCAGCAGCATGTCGGTCGCGGGCGTCTCGTCGCGCCCGTCGGTCTCGCCGACGACTGTGAGCTGGCGCGCGCCGAGGTTCGCCCGGATGTCCGCGGGCAGCAGCGGCATGCCGACCATCTCCTCGACGAAACCGGACATGAGGTCCGGCGCGGTCCGGAGCGGCTCGGCGAACGCGGCGAGCCCGACGTCGTCGAGCGTGCCGATGATCGACGTGTTCCACGCGTGTTCGACGATCGCCGTCGCGGGCGGATCGAGTTTCGAAAGATGTTCCCAGCGGACGATCGCGCCGTCGGTGTCCAGCACGCCGCCCGACCAGCCGCCGACGAGTCCCTGGGGTCGGATGAAGTACCCGATGCGCCCGCCGCCGAGCTTGCGGAGTTCGGTGAGGGCGGGATCGGCGAGCAGCGTGTCGGCCGCGCGGCCGGCGGGCTGGTCGGCGCGATCGAGATGCTGGAGCACTTCGTTGAACAGGCCCGGGTGCTGTCGGGGCGCGACGATGACGTGTCCGTGCCCGAGCCCGATGAGCCAGTCCTGTTCGGGGAGCAGGTGGATCTGGGCGTGATCGCGTGCCGGCTGGATGCGGGTGCGGAGCGTGTGAAGCATGCGTTGGCCGTCGGCGGGCGCGATGGCGGTGAGGACCACCCACTCCTGGTCCGGCGCGCTGCCGCGCATGACCCACGTCGCGCTCCGTCCGAGCGCCTCGTCGACGAGCGTCCCGGGCGCGAGGCGGAGGGTCTCGGCGAGCGTCGCCCACTGCGTCATGAGGGCGTCGCTGACGAAGTCGTCCGTCATCGTGGCGCCGATCGGGCGATCGGCGAGCAGGCCGTGCAGCGTCGCGCCGTCCTCGACGTGCAGGAACACGCGCACGGCGGCGGGCACGTGTCGGGCGGCCGAGAAGGGGTCGACCGTCGACGGCACGACGCTCGTCGGATCGGTCCGTCCGCCGAGCAGGGTCACCGTCAGGATCAACGTTGCGAGCCAGTCCATGCCGCGTGCGATCCCGTCAGCGATCGTCCGAAGAAGGGGTGAGGTCGGGCGCGTCGGGTTCGGCGACCGTCGGGAGGTCGCGGAGGCGCACGAGGTTGGACATCAGCTTCGCCGCGCTCCGCGTGTTCTCGACGTGACGCGTGACGTCGTTGCCGAGGGCCGTCGCGACCGTGGTCTCGGCCGGGCGGCGGGCGTCGGCGCGCTGTCCGGACAGGTGCACGCCGACGGCGATGACGCCGAGC
This sequence comes from Phycisphaerales bacterium, assembly GCA_020427625.1. Classification (GTDB taxonomy): domain Bacteria; phylum Planctomycetota; class Phycisphaerae; order Phycisphaerales; family SM1A02; genus JAGQOI01. The sequence continues at coordinate 1,452 of JAGQOI010000078.1, forward strand.
AGCGCGAAGACCGTGAGGAAGCGCATCGCGTGCCGGCGCCGACGGGCCCAGCGGGCGCGTCGGGCGTCGACGCGGGTGTAGCCGAGACGCGACATGATCGCGTCCGTGAGATCCGGCGTCGACGCCGGCCGATCGCACGCGCGGCGGAGCGACGATTCGGCATCCGCGCCGGGTCGGGCGTCGTCGTCGGGACGGTGATGGGGATCGCGGAACATCACGACCAGGTCTCCTCGGCGAACGCGGCACCGCGTTCCAGCGCAAGGATGTACCGCTTCATCCGTTTCCGGGCGCGGTGCAGATGACTTTTTACCGTGCCTTCGGGCATGTCGAGGTGATCGGCGATCTCGGTGATCCCCCAGCACTGCTGGTGGAAGAGCAGGATGATCTCCCGCTGCTGGTCGTTGAGGTCGCCGAGCGCGTCGTCGAGCAGGCCGCGGAGCTGGTCCTGGTACTCGGTCTCGGCGGTGAGGGCGCCGGGCGTCTGGTCGCGTCCCTGCCACCCGCCGACGATGTCGGAATCGAAGCTCGGCGCGTGCTTCTGCATCGCGTTCACGTAGAGACGCTTGGCGATGGTGAACACCCAGGTGCTGAAGCGGAACCGGGTGTCGAACCGGTCGAGGTTCTTGAGCACGCGGACGAACGCCTCCTGCACGACGTCCTCGGCGATCTCGGGCCGGCCCGAGAGACGCAGCATGAACGCGTAGAGGGCGTCCTGATGGGCCCGGATCAGCGCCTCGATGGCGCGGCCATCGCCGGCCTTCGCCTTCCGGATGATCTCGACCTCGACGGCTTTGTCCATGAACCGCACATTGTATCTAACGCCACCCGACCGGCGGGTTGCGAAATCCGGCGGAAACCGCCGATGTCGCCGGAAAATCGCTGGCGTGATCGCAAGATATTGCGGAGAATCGGCTTGTGGCCGATGCCCCGCCGCGTCCGGCCACCCTTCCGCTCCGTGCCTTCGAGTCTCCGTGGTAACCCTTCCGGAGGGATGTACCACGGAGACACGGAGGACACGGAGCGAGGACAGGGAATCGGGTTCGGAACGGTGGCGCGGGTTGCGTTCGATCGATCAAGTGACTTCGGCGCGCAGGTCCGAAACCAATTCCGCCTCTCCGTGCTCTCCGCGCCTCCGTGGTGAAATCCGTTCGGAACTGACGAGTCCGCCTGACGTGCATCACATCTCGAACAACGACCGCGGGCCCGGGTCGACGCGCTCGACGCACCGCGCATCGTCGTGCGCCGGACTGTTCACGATCGACGAGACGGGATCGGTCGCGATCGACGTGCCGGGCAGCGTGCGCAGCAGCGTCTCCAGCGTCGCGCGGCTCGTCTGCCGCGGATCCAGCCACACCGCGTGCGTCGACGGCGGAAGGATCACCGGCATGCGATCGTGAACCCACGCGATGTCCGGCTGCGCATCACGGGTGAGGATCGTGAACGTCTCGCGAGCCACGCCGGTCGCCTGATCGACCCACCGATCCCACAACCCGGCGAACGCCCACACCGGCGGCGCATCCGACCTCACATCATCACCCGGCGGACGCAGATGGTGCGGCTGCTTCGCGCTCCCCCGCTTCTCCCATTCGTAGAACCCCGTCGCCGGAACCAGGCACCGACGCTGCAGGAACGGGTCGCGAAACGTCGGCTTGTCCGCGGCCGTCTCGCTTCGCGCATTGATCGTCCGCGCCGCCGACCCGCCGTCCTTCGACCACGCCGGGATGAGTCCCCACGTGAGCAACACGCCGTGACGTTCGTTCGTCGTCGCGTCCTGCCGGATGATCAAGGCGTCCTGCGTCGGTGCAATGTTATATCGCGCCAGGTACGGTGCGACGGACGCGAGACGAAACAGCGACGCGAGTGCCGCGGGCTCGATCGTCAGGTTGTAGCGTCCGCACATCGTGTGGCTCTCCCCTACCGCTGGCCGTGTGCCGCGCCGACGAGTCGTTCGATGACCGCCGCGACCTGATCCTCGAGCGGCGTCTCGCTCGACACCGTCACGCGCTGCGCCGGCGGCACCTCGTCGGGAGGTTCGAACGTCGACCGCGCATGCTCGTAGACGCGCTCGTCGGCGTCGGAGGCGTCACGACCCTCGGCCGCCCGCGACCGCAGACGGCGCCGGATCTCCATGTCGGCGCATGTGACCTCCACGACGATCGAGGCGACGCCGGCCGCGGCCGCGCCGTCGAGGAACGACGTCCGCCGCGCCCGCGCCGGGAACGTCGCGTCGAGGATCACCGGCGTCCCGTCCACCAGATGCGCCATCGCCTGTCGTTGCATCGCGTCGTACGTGCGGTCGGTGACATCGGGCGCGTAGAGGCCGCGGTCGAGCGCCGCGGCATCGCGTGCGCGATCGATGGTCGCATCCGGCGCGAGCGTCTTGCGGATGACGTCGCTGCGGAGCACGTTCGCGCCGAGCGGCGTCGCGAGGGCTCGCGCGACGTGACTCTTGCCCGTCCCGGGCAGACCGCACATGAGGATCAGCGCCGGCGGCAGCGTGTATCCGGCCGCGAGGTGCATGTACCGCTGCGCCTCCGCGACCGCCCTGCGCCGCGCGTCGTCGTCGAGCGCCGCGTCCGCCGCGCGAATCGAGGCGACTTTGCCCCGGACGAGGGCGAGGTGCGGCTTGTAGAAGTCGAGCAGGGTCGGGAGATCCGGGTCCGACGCGCACGCCGCGTACTCGGCGACGACGTGCGCCGCCTCCTCCCTTCGTCCTCGCGAGTCGAGGTCCATCGCCAGGAACGCGATCTCGCACGCGACGTCGCGGCATCGGAACCGCGGGCTGAACTCGATGCAGTCGTACGCGATGATGCGATCGTCGAGGATGCAGAGGTTGCCCGCGTGCAGGTCGCCGTGGCCCTCGCGGATGCGCCCCTCGCGCACCCGGCGCGCGAGCAGCGGCTCGTGGGCATCGAGCCATCGCGTCGCCGCCGCGCGAAGATGATCGCGCGCCGCGGGCGTGATGGTCACGCCGACGAACGGATCGAGTTCGTCGAATCCCTCGGCGGACTGTCGCCGGAGTTCGTCGGGCGTGCCGTACTCGTCGACGCCGGCGCCGGTCGCGCAGGTCCGGTGGAAGTCGACGAGCAGGTGCGAGAGTTCGTCCAGACGCGAGCGCGGCAGCGCATCGCGATCAAGCAGCGCATCCAGCATGTGGTCGGCCGGCAGGCGCTCCATCTCGACGGCGTACTCGACGGGCGTGCCGCGCCCGCCGATGCGGATCGCGGCGTCGTCCTCGCGGGTGATCGCGACGACGCCGCGATAGACGTTGCCGGCGAGGCGACGGTTGAGGCGGACCTCTTCGGCGCAGAAGTGTCGGCGGCGCTCGAGCGTCGAGTAGTCGAGGAAGTCGAGGCGCACCGGGCGCTTGATCTTGTAGACGCGGTTCCCGGCCAGCACGATGACGGAGATGTGAGTGCGCAGGATCTCGATCGGCGCCTCCGGGCGGTGCGGATAGGCGTCGGGATCGCGAAGGGCGGCGATGATCGAGTCGAGGGTCATCCGCTGACCAGTATCGCCGGTTCCCGGCGGCAGGCAACGTCGCGCGATCGATGCTCGTGGACGGACCGTCAATGGAAGTCGCGCGACCGGGTGCGCAACTGCTCGACGAACAGGTGTTCGATGTCGTCGAGGCGCTTGACGAGGACATGCACGACCTGCTTCTCGCGCTGGACGAGGCCGTGGGCGATGAAGCCGGAACCGTGCCGCGCGATGCGGCGGAAGGCGCGATAGACGTCCTTCCAGAAGATGAGGTTGGCGATGCCGGTTTCGTCCTCGATCGTCATGAAGACGACGCCCTTCGCGGTCGCCGGACGCTGGCGGACGAGGACGACGCCCGCGACGGAGACGAGGCGTCCGCCCGGCCAGCGCGATTCCGTCTCGAGTTCGACGTTCGGCGTCACGCCGAGGGCATCGAGGTCCGGCCGGATGAACGACACCGGGTGTCGGCGGAGCGTGAGCCCGACGGAAGCGTAATCCTGCACGACCTTGCGCGCCTCGGGCACGAACGGCAGCAGCATCTGGCCGCGGGCGCGATCGTCGTCCGAATCCGCACCCGCGCGGCACGTCGCCGCCGCGTTCGCGTCGAGCACCGGCAGCGGCGCCTCGCGGAGCACGCGGATCTGCCAGAGCGCCGACTGGCGATCGAGGCCGAGCGACCGGAACGCATCGGCCTTCGCGAGTTGCCGCAGTGCGCGGATCGGCGCGCCGGCGGATCGCTGGAGCGTCTCGATCGACGTGAACGGTCCGTGCCGCGCCACGGCATCGACGATGGGCGTCGCGTCGGCCTCCGCGAGTCCGCCGACCATGCGCAGGCCGAGTCGCAGCGTCGGCGACGGGCGGCGCGGGTCGGAGGGATCGGTGCACGGTTCGAGCGTGCAGTCCCACGCGCTGTGGTTCACGTCGACGGGATGCACGGTCACGCCGTGCGCCTGGGCGTCGCGCACGATCTGCGCCGGCGCATAGAAGCCCATCGGCTGGCTGTTGATCAACGCCGCGGCGAAGGCCGCCGGGTAATGGTGCTTCAGCCAGCACGACACGTAGACGAGCAGCGCGAAGCTCGCGGCATGCGATTCGGGGAATCCGTACTCGCTGAACCCCTTGATCTGTTCGAAGCAGCGCTCGGCGAACTCCCTCGCGTACCCGCGACCGATCATGCCGCCGATGAGCTTGTCGCGGAACCGGTAGATCGCATCGCCCTTGCGCTTCCACGCCGCCATCGCCCGCCGGAGCTGGTCGGCCTCGCCGGGCGTGAAGCCGGCGGCGACGATCGCCATCGCCATCGCCTGCTCCTGGAACAGCGGCACGCCGAGCGTCTTGCCGAGCACGCGCCGGATCGCGTCGTCGGGATAGTGCGCCGTCTCCTCGCCGCAGCGCCGACGCAGGTACGGATGAACCATGTTCCCCTGGATCGGACCCGGCCGCACGATCGCGACCTCGATGACCAGATCGTAGAAACTCCGCGGGCGCAGGCGCGGGAGCATCGACATCTGCGCCCGCGACTCGATCTGGAACACGCCGATCGTGTCCGCGCGGCCGATCATGTCGTACACCGCGGGATCCTCGCCGGGCACGGTCGCGATCGCCAGGTCGCGACCGTGATGCTCGCGCACGAGATCGAACGCGCGCCGGATGCAACTCAACATGCCGAGACCGAGCACGTCGACCTTGAGCATGCCCATCGCGTCGATGTCGTCCTTGTCCCATTCGATCACGGTGCGATCCGGCATCGCCGCGTTCTCGATCGGCACCAGTTCGCTCAGCGGCCCGTCGGTGATGACGAAGCCGCCGACGTGCTGCGATAGATGACGCGGGAATCCGCGGATCTCGGAGACGAGCCGGATGAGATGACGGATGGTGCGGTCCTCCGGGCTGACGCCGAGTTCGCGCAGACGCTCCGGCACGGCGACGCCGTCGTCCCACCAGTCCATGCTCTTCGCGAGACGATCGACGCAGTCGAGCGAAAGTCCCAGCGCCTTGCCGACGTCGCGGACGGCGCTGCGGGCGCGATAGGAGATCACGACACCGGTCAGCGCGGCCCGGTGACGCCCGTACTTGCCGTAGATGTACTGGATCACCTCCTCGCGCCGCTCGTGCTCGAAATCGATGTCGATGTCCGGCGGCTCGTCGCGCTCCTTGCTCACGAAACGCTCGAAGAGCAGGTCGAGACGATCAGGATCGACGGCCGTGACGCCGAGACAGAAGCAGACCGCCGAGTTCGCCGCCGCGCCGCGACCCTGGCAGAGAATGCCCCGCGAACGGGCGAAATCGACGAGGTCGTGCACGGTGAGGAAGTACGGCGCGTAGTTCAGGTCGTCGATGAGACGCAGTTCGTGTTCGAGCATGGAGGCGATGCGGTCGGGAATCCCGTCCGGGTAGCGACCGGCGGCGCCGTCGTACGTGAGGCGGCGGAGATGCTCCAGCGGCGTGCGCCCGGGCGGACAGATCTCGGTCGGGTACTGGTACCGGATCTCGTCGAGCGAGAACGCGCTCGCGCGATCGGCGATCGCGATGGTCCGTGCGACGGCCGCGGGATGCGACGCGAACAGACGCGCCATCTCGTCACCCGACTTGAGATGACGCTCGGCGTTCGCGTGCAGACGAAACCCGGCGTCGTGGACGGTGCAGTGCTCGCGGATGCACGTGAGCACGTCCTGGAGCGGGCGACGCGCGGGAACGTGATGATGCACATCATTCGTCGCGACGAGCGGCACGTCGACATGGGCGGCGAGGGCGTCGAGCTGGTCGAGGCGGAATGCATCATCCTGCTGGGAGCGACAGGTGGCGGCGAGAGAGAGACGATCGTCGTCGAACGTCGCCCGCAGGCCGCGCAG
>JAGQOI010000079.1 GCA_020427625.1 Phycisphaerales bacterium
CGTCATGTCACCGTCTTCCGCTGTCGCTCGTTCGTGAATCCGCGGCGCCGACCCGAGGGGATGAGGCGGGCCGACGCCGCGGCGGATTGCCAAAAAGGGACCCCGACGCCGACGGTGTGTGCCGGCCCGACGACGCCGGGTGTCCTCTCCTCGTCCGAAGACGAGGGCGCCAGTGACTGCTCGAGCACCTCTCATCGATTCCGCGTCATTGGTCCGAAGCGGGGTGCTTGAGCCGAGCAGCACTGCCGACTCTCATGGACAACTGCGGAAAACAGCGCGTGCGCGCCACCCTGATTCCGGGAGAAAGACAAAAAAAGATGTCGATGTCGTCGGGGGGATCGGCGCGCCGGCTGGGCGTCCGGCTCCTGTACAATGCCGCGGAACGTGGGCACGCCGCCTGTCGAGGACGGCCGAATGTGGGAGCAGGCACCGCCGGCGCAGCAGATCTTCAGCGAAGTCTGGGAGCTCGAGCCCGACGCGCGCCGGGAGGCGGTGGAGCGTCTGTGCGGCTCGAATGTCGTGTTGCGGGCCGAGGTGCTGTCGATCATCGAGCATGCGGGGGCACCGAATCCCCTGTTCGAGGCGTTCGAGGCGGCGGAGTTCGACCAGGATCCGCTGGGGTGGTCGGACGATGTCGAGGACCCGACGATCGGCACGATGTTCGGTCGGTATCACGTTCTGCGTCGGATCGGCGCGGGCGGGATGGCGTACGTCTACGAGGCGGAGCAGGACCATCCCCGGCGGATGGTGGCGTTGAAGGTGATCCGTCCGGGCATTGCTTCGGAGACGAACATCCGGCGCCTGCAGATCGAAGCCGAGGTACTCGGGCGTCTGGATCACCCGGGGATCGCCCAGGTCTACGAGGCCTCGATCGCGGAGTCGGTGACGGGCACGCCGCAGCCGTACTTCGCGATGGAACGCGTGTACGGGGAGCCGCTGCTCGAGTACATTCGCTCGCGCGAACTGGACCTGCGTGGGCGGCTCCGCCTCTTCATCGAGATCTGCGACGCGGTGCAGCATGCCCATATCCAGGGGGTCATTCACCGCGACCTGAAGCCACCGAACATCATCGTTACGGACGCCGGTCAGCCGAAGGTGCTCGACTTCGGGGTCGCGCGGGTGACGGACAGCGGGTTTCCAATGGTCACGATCAGCACGCGTCCGGGCCAGTTCGTCGGCACCGTGCCGTACATGAGTCCGGAGCAGGCGACGGGCGAACCGGCGGCGATCGACACGCGAAGCGACGTCTACGGACTGGGCGTCGTGCTGTACGAGATCCTCACGGAGCGTCTGCCGTACGACCTGGACAGCCGGATGCTGCACGAGGCGTTGCGGATCGTGCGCGAGACGCCGGCGACGCCGCTCGGGCAGGTGCTCCCGGCGGCGAGGGGTGACGTTGAGACGATCGTGGCGAAGGCTCTGGAGAAGGACAAGACGAGGCGGTACCAGACGGCCGCGGAGCTTGGTGCCGACCTGGGTCGCTTCCTTCGTCACGAGCCGATCGTCGCGCGTCCGCCGAGCCGGGTCTACCAGATCCGCAAGTACGTCCGTCGGCACCGGACGTTGGTGGCGGGTGTCGCGGCAACGTTCCTGACGTTGGTCCTCGGGATCATCGGAACGTCCTACGGCATTCATGTCGCGAACACGCAGACGGCGGCGGCGACGGAGCGGGAGCGCGAAGCGACGGCCGCGCGCGACGAGTCCGCGGAGGTCACGCAGTTCCTGGAGACGATGCTGAGTTCGATTGATCGCGACCCGGACGGGAACGACGTGCTCGTGCGCGACGTCCTCGAGCAGGCCGCGGCCGACCTGGACGATCGGTTCGCCGACCGTCCCGCGACCTGTGCCCGCCTGCACTCGACGATCGGGCTCGCGTATTCCGCGATGGGCCGCGATCTCGATGCCCTGCCTCATCTGGAGCGAGCGCTGGAGTTGCGGAGGGTGTCGGAGGGCAAAGTTGGCCGCGAAACCGTCATCGCAACGATGAATCTGGCTGTCGGCTACAAGAAGCTGTCGCAGTATGAGAAGTCAATTGCGCTACTCAAAGATCTGATCGAGAGCGGCGCCGCTGATCAGGACCCGACGCTGATCAAGCCCATTCGCTGGCAATACGCTGTAACCGCTGCGGCCTGCGGCGACCTAGATACCGCAAAGCAGGTGATCGCATTGGCTCTGGACGACGCGATCGAGGCACAGGATCGAGAGTACGTCGCCCTGCACGCTGCAAACCTTGTCGGCCTACACCTCCGCCAGGGTGATCTGACAGCTGCGAGCAATGTCGTTGCCCGCGCGAATGAGGTCATGGGGGCTTCCCCGACATTCGACGCGCCGTTGATCGAGATGATCGAGAACGCCACATGGGTGGCGTTCCAGAAGGGCGATGTCGAAGCCGCGGAATCCCTCCTTCGCCAGTGGGTCGACACTCCCGAGCGGCGTCGTGAGCGGGGGTTGTTCAATCTCACCAATGATCTCGCCATCATCCTCAAGGAGACCGGTCGCCTGGACGAGGCGGAGGCGATCGCGACCGAGTTGCTCGAATACAGCACGGCGCAGCTCGGCGCCGAGCATCCCTCCACGTGCGTCTTCCGCAGCAACCTCGCGTCCATCCTGAGTCGGTCGGGACACGAGGACCGTGCCATCACACTGTTTCGCGACACCGCCCGGCTCCTGACGACCAGCCTCGGGCCGACGCACGAGACCACGGTGCGGAGCGTGCGGGAGCTGGTCGCCTCGCTCCAACGCCACGGCGCGCCTGATGAGGCCCTTCGCATCGCGACCGAGACGTATCAGCACTGCGTCGCCTCGCTTCCGCCCGATGCCGAGAGCCGACTCCGGGCCGCCATCACCATCTATGAAGTGCTTCGCAGCACGAACGACCGGGCCGCCATCGATGCCCTTCTTCAATCCTGCTACGACGGCTACCGGGACTCCGCCAACACGACGACGAGCCTTCTCGTCCTGCTCGACTTCCATGGGTCCTCGCTGCTCGATCAGGGACGACTCGACGAGGCCGAGGTCGCCCTCCTCGATCTCCTCGCCCGACTCCGGACCGCCGTCGCACCCGACCATCCGGGCGTCATCGGCGCCCTCACCCGACTCGCCCGACTCTACGACACCCGCGGCGACGAGGAGCGCGCAGCCGCCTGCCGCGAGGAGCTGGCATCAATTCGCGCCGCGCCGCCCGCAGCGCCCGCCGGTGCGCCCGCCGCTGCGCCCGCCACCGCCGCGCCTGATGACCGCTGACCGCTACACTGAACCGCCATGACCGACTCTCCGTGTCGACTCCTCGCGTGGGCCTCCGCCGAACAGACGGAGCGGCTGCGCCGCGTCGCCGACGTCGCCGCCATGTCGATCGTCGCCGTCGTCCCCCCGGCCAGCACCGGCGGCAGTGCCATCGGCCTCGAACTCGGCGTGGCCGTGCGCGACGACCTTCGCGGCGCCGTCCGGACCGACGACTACGACGCCGTGCTCCTGCTCGCCGACGACGCGCTCACCGGCGACGAACAGGCCGCGCTCGCCGCCTGCGGCCGAACGGTGTTCGCGACCCAACCTCGACCGGGATCCATCGCCGACGCGCTCGCCGATCCCGCGACGGCCCGCATCGCCCACTTCATCCCGCGCTTCCGACGCAGTCCCGGCTTCCGACTCGCCGCCGAAGCCCGGGAGTCCTTCGGCGACCTCCGCTGCGTGACCGTCGCGGCCCGCGGACACGCCGCCGACGGCGGACTCCTCGCACGGCTCTACGACGCGATGGACGTCATCGACCATCTGTGCGGCAGCGCCGAGATGATCGACGCGGCGATCGCCGCCGAGTCCGGCGACATTCCCGATACCCTCGGCGCGCTCCACGGACACGTCACGCTCAACATGCGCTTCGCCGACCAGCGATGCGCCGCCGTCACCGCGAGCGACCGGGCCGGACGCTGGTTCCGCGGGATCACCCTGCTCGGCGATGCCGGCTGCCTGCGCATCGATGATCACGGCTTCGAGTGGATCGACGCCCGCGGCGACA
>JAGQOI010000080.1 GCA_020427625.1 Phycisphaerales bacterium
CAGCGCTGGTACCACCTTCAGCCCGACGAGACCGCCGCGCCGGGCGATCCGCTGCACTGGACGGGCGGCCTGTACAACTGGGACCACATGTGCGCCGAGTGTCACTCGACGGACGTGCGCAAGGTCTTCGATCCGGTCGCGCGCACGTTCGCGACGACGTGGTCGGAGATCGACGTGTCCTGCGAGGCGTGTCACGGCCCGGGCTCGCGTCATGTGCACTGGGCGACGCAACACGACGGTCCGGACCCGGGCTTCGCGGTCGACCTGGCCCGACGCTCGACGTGGACGCTCGACCCCGGCGCGCCCACGGCCCGACTCGTCGAGCCGGCGTCGGTGCCGCATGCGCAGATCGACGCGTGCGGACGGTGTCACGCGCGGCGGTCGCAGGAGTGGTCGCCGCCCGAACACGGCCGCCCGCTCGCGGACACGCATCGCGTCGCATTGCTCGACGCCGGCCTGTATCACGCGGACGGGCAGATCCTCGACGAGGTGTACGTGTACGGTTCGTTCGTGCAGAGCCGCATGTTCCATGCGGGCGTGACGTGCACGGACTGTCACGAGCCGCACGCCGCGACGCTGCGGGTCGAGGGCAACGCGCTGTGCACGACCTGTCATCGGGCGGACGTGTTCGACGACCCGTCGCATCATCATCACGAGCCGGGCGGGGCGGGCGGCGCGTGCGTGTCGTGTCACATGCCGGCGACGACCTACATGGGCGTGGATCCGCGACGCGATCACGGCTTTCGCGTGCCCCGCCCGGATCTCGCGGCGGCGCTCGGCACGCCGGACGTCTGCACGTCGTGTCATGCGGACCGGGATGCGTCGTGGGCCGCGTCGACCGTCGAGATCTGGCGGGGCGTGACGGCGCCGGCGCGTCCGCCGCACTTCGCCGTCGCGCTGGACGCCGGGCGGCATCGCGCGATCGGCGCGGGGCCGATGCTCCGGCGGGTGGCGGACGATGCCGCGCTTCCGGCCATCGTGCGCGCGACGGCGATCACGCTCCTGCGCGATGCGCCCGGGGCGGAGACGAGTGCGACGATCGATCGCGCGAGCGCGTCGTCGGACGCCTTGCTGCGCCGGGCGGCGGCGGGCATGCTCGACCTGCTGGCGCCGCCGCGCCGCGGGCCGGTCGGACGGGCGCTGCTAGCGGATGACGTGCGGACGGTGCGTCTGGAGACCGTCGCCGCGATGATCGGTCGGGACGTCGATCCGGCCTGGGCGGACGTTCAGCCGGGCGCGCTGGAGGCGTATCGCGCGTCGCAGATGCTGAACGCCGACCGGGTCGAGGCGTGGGTGAATCTCGCGCGGCTCGAACTGCACCTCGGGCGGGCGGGCGAGGCGGAGGCGGCGCTGCGGCGGGCGATCTCGATCGACCCGACGTTCGATCCCGCGGTCGTGAACCTCGCCGATCTCCTGGCGCGAACCGCGCGCGAGCCCGAGGGCGAAGCGGTGTTGCGGGCGCGTCTCACCCGGTCGCCGCCGAGCGCGGCGACGCATCATGCGCTCGGTCTCTCGCTCATCCGGCAGCGACGGATCGACGACGCGATGGCGCACCTGGAGGCGGCGACGGCGATCGGGCCGGACGACGCGCGCTTCGCGTACGTGTACGCGATCGCGCTGGCGGATCGTGGGGACCTCGTCGGATCGCGGGCGGTCCTGGAGCGGGCTCATGCGCGGGCGCCGGCGGACGTCGACGTGCTCGTCGCGCTCCTGTCCGACGCGATGCGATCGGGTCGGACGGGCGAGGCGAGGGCGTATGCGGAGTCGTTGTGCGTGCTTCGACCCGACGACTCGGACCTGCGCGAGGTCCGGGACGGTCTGCGCGGACCGGGTCGGTGATCAGTCGGATCGCGCGGTCATCGTCCGGTGAATGAGGGCGATGAGTCGTTCGCGGGCGATGGGCTTGGTCGCGTACTCGTCACACCCGGCGTCGAGGCAGCGTTGGCGATCGCCGGACATGGCGTGCGCGGTGAGCGCGACGATCGAGCCGCCGTAGCCGGACCGTCGCAGCGACCGGCTCGCCTCGTACCCGTCCATGACCGGCATCTGCATGTCCATGAGGATGACGTCGTAGGGTCGGCCGCGTTCGACGGCGCGGGCGGCCATGGCGCAGGCCTCCTCGCCGTCGGCGGCGATGTCGACGGTGGCACCCGCGCGTTCGAGCACGAAGGAGATGAGGCGCTGGTTGTCGGGTCCATCCTCGGCGAGGAGGATGCGGGCGTCGATGCGGAGGTCGGTGGTCTCGGAGGAATCCGGCGTGCGCTCGATGACGGCGTCGGTGGTGGGATCGATCATCGCGACGTGGTCGATCGGCCCGGTGGGGATGGTGAGCGTGAAGGTGGTGCCCTCGCCGCGGCGGCTCTCGACGTCGAGGTCGCCGCCGATGAGTTCGGTCAGTCGGCGGGAGATGGCGAGTCCGAGGCCGGTGCCGCCGTAGCGACGGGTGGTGGAGACGTCGGCCTGCCGGAACGGTTCGAAGACGCTGCGGATCTGCGAGTCGCTCATGCCGATGCCGGTGTCGATGACGCGGTAGACGAGTCGGTGTTCGTGGTCGGCGCCGCCGCGTCGGAAGGAGATGAGGATGCGCACGCCCCCGGCGTCGGTGAACTTCACGGCGTTGCCGACGAGGTTGAGCAGGATCTGTCGGAGTCGGGTCGGATCGCTGATGATGCTCTGCGGGATCGCCGTCGTGCGTTCGACGGTGACCTGGATCCCCTTGGCCTCGACCTTGAAGAGGAGCATGGCCGCGACTTCGTTGGCGAGCCGGATCGGGTCGCAGGGCAGTTGTTCGACGGTCATCTTCCCGGACTCGAGTTTCGAGAGGTCGAGGACGTCGTTGATGATGGACAGCAGGTGTTCGCCGTTGCGTTCGATGGTCTCGACGGCTTCGGCGCGGGTGGCGGCGGCGACGGATTCGTCGCGGAGCACTTCGGCGTAGCCGAGGATCGCCGCCATGGGCGTGCGGATCTCGTGACTCATGTTGGCGAGGAAGGCGCCCTTGGAGCGGTTCGCCGCCTCGGCGGCCTTCATGGCGACGGCGAGCTCGTCGCGAGCCGCGCTGATGCGACGGACGTGCCAGAGCGTCCCGGCGGTCGCGAAGAGGAACACGGCGACGAACCCCAGGCCGAGCGCCTCGGCGATGACGCCGAGCCGGTACTCCTTCTGGAGGAGGTCGCGATCGGCGACGAGCATGACCGTGATGCCGCCGGCCTTCAGCGTCTCCAGCCCGTGGAGCGGGAAGAGCCCGATGTACAGGTCGTCGCGATACTCGACGAGAAGTCGATCGGACCCGCCGGCGCGGACGAGCGCGACGATCGGCGCGAGGTCGCGGGACGGAACGGGCGTCTCGCGCCCGGTCCGAAGCTCCTCGGCGAAGTAGTCGCCCTGGTCCGTCACGAGGTAGACGCTGTCGGACCGCCCGCCGACGGTGCGGTCGCCGGTGAGTCCTTCGAAGCGTTCGGAGCGCAGGCGCGAACTCACGACGCCGAGACGGGCGCCGGTGTCCGGGTCGATCACCGGCACGGAGCAGGCGACGGAGAGCCCGCGGGAATCGAAGAGCGCGGGCGTGATGTCGCAGTCGGTCTGGAACTCCATCACGGGTCCCGCGGCATCGTTGCGCAGGCAGCTCCGGATGATCTCGCGATCGCTCGACATGGACAGCACCCGGGTGATCCGACCGGCGTCGATCGTGTCGCCCGACGTGTAGATCGTGTTGATGGCCGTGATGTTCCCGTTCGCGTCGAAGAGGGCGACGGCATCGACGTCGATCGCGTTGCGGACGCAGTCGTTGGCCAGCTCGGTCAGTTCCGCGGCATCGCCGCGACGCATGATCTCGACCGTGCGCGGATCGGCGGCGATCGCCTCGGTGCGCGCACGCACCGGACGCACGACGCGAAGCACGTCGGCCTGCAACCCCCGACCCATGTCGTTCAGCATGGCGAAGGCGGAGGAGCCGGCGACATCGGCGTCATTGCGCGGCCGGGCCTGGAGACCGATCCACGTCGCGAACCCGAGAATCACGAGCCCGCCGCACAGGGCGACGACGACGGCGAAGCCCGGCCAGCGCGGCGTCGCGCCCGGGGAGTGTGCTCGTCGGTTCATGTGCCCCGCCCTTCGATCGCCAGAGGACCG
>JAGQOI010000081.1 GCA_020427625.1 Phycisphaerales bacterium
AATCGACCAGATCGGAGCCAAAGATCTGCCGCGTCTGGCCGAGCACGACTGCTTGTGGATCCGCGAGACGACCAACATCGATCACCACACCTATCGCTTCGCCCTGCGCGCCGAGCAGGAAGGCATGCCGGTGATCGACGATCCGGCGTCGATTCGCCGCTGCACGAACAAGGTCTATCTGGCCGAAGTCGTCGGCGCGGCCGGGCTCGCCCAACCCAGGACACGGGTTGTCGCGTCGATGAAGGATCTGGAGGCCGTCGAGGCCGAGCTCGGCTATCCGGTGGTCCTGAAGATCCCCGATGGATCGTTCAGCCGCGGCGTGAAGAAAGCCGACGACCGGCCCTCGCTGACGTCGCTGATGCGGGCGATGCTGGAGGAGTCCGACCTCATCCTGGCACAGGAGTTCATGTATACGAGCTTCGACTGGCGGGTCGGGGTGCTCGACGGAGAGCCGCTCTTCGTCAGCCAGTATCAGATGGCCAAAAAGCACTGGCAGATCGTCCGCCACCGCGACGGCCGGCCGGCCCAAGAGGGGGGCTTTCGCACCATCGCCATCGCCGACACGCCCGAAGAGGTGGTGAAGACCGGCGTCGCCGCCGCCGGTCTGATCGGTCGCGGCCTCTATGGGGTCGATCTGAAGCAGAACGAGAACGGCGTCTTCGTCATCGAGGTGAACGACAATCCCAACCTCGTCCACGGTGTCGAGGACGCCGCGGAAAAGGACGCGCTCTGGCAGCGTCTCGCCGGCTGGTTTCTCCACCGGTTGCGCTGAGACCGAGGCGGTCCGAACACGGAACCGGCGCGTTTCGTCGCGGTTCGGCAACAGCGGCGAACCATCGGGAGAAGGATCGTGCCGGCCAAATCGAAAGCACAGCAAAAGGCGGCGGGAGCCGCTTTGTCGGCCAAGAGGGGCGACACCAAAAAAAGTGATCTTCAGGGCGCATCGCAGAGCATGTACGAATCGATGAGCGAAAAAGAGCTCGAGGAGATGGCGTCGACCAAGCGCAAGGACAAACCGGAGCACGTGGACGAGGACTGACGTCCGAAGTCGCACGCGGCGGGCCGTTTACTCCGGCGTGAGCGCCTGCTATGCAGCGCGCCCGAGTGGGGCTGCACCTCCGGCCCGGCTCGGTTTCGGCTCGTCCCGACCCGCCCCACACGGAACCTCGACGCCCATGAAGCTCCTCGCCGGCAACAGCAACCGCCCGCTGGCCGAGGCGATCGCCGCCTATCTGAACGCCGAATTGACGCGGGCCACCGTGCATCGCTTCGCCGACATGGAGGTATTCGTCGAGATTCACGAGAACGTCCGCGGCGAGGACGTCTTCATCATCCAGTCGACCTCCTTCCCGGCCAACGACAATCTGATGGAACTGCTGGTCTGCATCGACGCGCTGAGACGGGCGTCGGCCAAGCGGATCACCGCGGTCGTACCCTATTTCGGTTACGCCCGGCAGGATCGGAAGTCCGGCTCGCGCACGCCGATCTCGGCCAAGCTCGTCTCCAATCTGATCACCCAGGCCGGCGCGCATCGGGTGCTCACGCTCGAGCTGCACGCGGGTCAGATCCAGGGCTTCTTCGACATCCCGGTGGACAATCTCTACTCCACGCCCCTGCTCGCCCCGGATATCGCGCGCGAGATGGGAACCGAGGACCTGATGGTGGTCTCGCCCGACGTGGGCGGCGTGACCCGCGCGCGCGGTCTCGCCAAGCGCCTCAATGCGCCTCTGGCGATCATCGACAAGCGTCGCGAGCGTGCCGGTGTCTCCGAAGTGATGCACGTCATCGGCGACGTGCGCGGCAGGCGGTGCGTTCTGGTCGACGACATCGTCGACAGCGGCGGCACCTTGTGCCATGCCGCCGATGCGCTGCTCGAGGCGGGCGCCGTCTCGGTTCAGGCCTATGTTACCCACGCGGTCCTCTCGAGCGGGGCGGTCGGGAAGATCACGGCGAGCTCGCTTGACACGCTGGTGGTGACCGACAGCATCCGGCCGACGGAGAGCGTGCGTGTGAGCCACAAGCTGGGTGTGCTCACCGTGGCCCAACTGATCGGCGAGGCGATCCACCGGATCTCCGAGGAGACGTCGGTCTCGAGCCTGTTCGACTGACACCTGCTTCGTTCGCGGCGGGATGGGCCCGCCGCGTCATGCCTGTCCGGGGCGCCCGATCGGGTCGTGCCGGAGGGGGAAAGGAAGATCGATGACCGAAACTCTGACCCTGCAATGCGAAAAGCGCGAGGGGAGCGGCAAGGGACCGGCGCGGGCGATG
>JAGQOI010000082.1 GCA_020427625.1 Phycisphaerales bacterium
CGTCGAACGTCGGGGCGATGCGGAGGTGGTCGATCATGACGAGGTGGCTCACGTACTCGCACAGACCGACGCCGCCCGCATGCGGGCAGACGGGCACGTCGAACGTGCGGGCCATGAGCAGCACGCCGAGGATCTCGTTCACGCTGCCGAGCCGACAACTGTCGATCTGGCAGAAGCGGATCGCGTCGATCTGCATGAGCTGCTTGAACAGCACGCGGTTCTGGCACTGTTCGCCGGTCGCGACGCCGATCGGCGCGATCGACCGCGCGATCGCGGCATGTCCGAGCACGTCGTCCGGCGAGGTCGGCTCCTCGATCCAGTACGGATCGAACGGCGCGAGATGTCGCATCCACTCGATCGCCTGCGGCACGTCCCACCGCTGGTTCGCGTCGAACATGAGACGACGGTCCGGACCGATCGCCTCGCGCACGATCGCGGCTCGACGGACGTCGTCCGCGAGATCCGCGCCGACCTTGATCTTGAAGTGCGTCCAACCCGCCTCGATGCCGGCCGCGCAGAGGCGGCGGATCTTCGCATCGTCGTACCCCAGCCATCCCGCCGACGTGGTGTACGCGGGATAGCCCCGGGCGTGAAGGTCGGCCTCCCGTGCCGCCCGACCGTCCTCGGCGCTGCGGAGCAGATCGATCGCCGCCTCCGGCGTGATCGCATCGGTGAGGTAGCGGAAATCGATGCACGACACGAGGCGCTCGGCGGGCAGGTCGCTGACGAGTCGCCAGAGCGGCAGGCCTTCGGACTTCGCCCAGAGGTCCCACACCGCGTTGAGCAGCGCGGCCGCGGCGAGGTGGATCACGCCCTTCTCCGGCCCGACCCAGCGCAACTGCGAGTCGCTCGTGATCCGTCGCCACCAGCCCGCGAAATCGTCGGTGATCTCGTCGAGCGTGCGCCCGATGATGATCGGCGCGAGCGCCTGCACGGCGGCGACGCACAACTCGTTGCCACGACCGATCGTGAACGTCAGCCCGTGTCCGTCGAGACCCGGCGTGCTCGTGTGGAGCACGACGTATGCCGCCGAGTAGTCGGGATCGGGGTGCATCGCGTCCGACCCGTCGTGATCGTCGGACGTCGGAAAGCGCAGATCGAAGGTCTCGACACCGGTGAGCCGGAGGGTCATGCCTGGTCACTCCCGAGCGATCTCGCGTGCGGCGCGAGTCCGTAGATGGTGACGGCGTTCCCCCCCATCACCGCATCTCGTTCGTCGGCGGAGAGCGTCGCGACGAGCGCCTCCGTCGCGTCCCACCACTGCTCGTAGGTCGCGACGGTCGTGAGGACCGGCCAGTCGCTGCCCCAGATGACGCGTTCGGTGCCGAAGGTCTCGAAGAGCACGTCGGCGAACGGACGCAGGTCGCGGACCGTCCATTGGTGCGACGCCTCGGTGACCAGTCCGCTGAGCTTGCAGACGACGTTGGGCCGCCGCGCGAGATCGACCATCGACTGCGCCCACGGCGCGAACTCCGCGCCGCCCGCGACGATCGTCGGCTTCGCGCCATGATCCACGACGACCCGCAGGTCCGGATGCCGGTCGACGAACGTGAGCAGCACCGACAGATGCTGCGGTCGCACGAGCGCGTCGAACACGAGACCGCGGTCCGCGAGCGCGCGCAGCGCCGGCCCGTGCGCCGGTCGAAGCATCCACCGGTCGTCGGGCTTGTCCTGGATCATCGGACGAATCCCCCGCAGCCGCGGGTTCGTCGCGAGACGATCGAGCGTCGTCACCGCATCCGGCGCGCCGAGATCGATCCAGCCCACGACGCCCCGAATGAACGACGACGGCGACGACGCGAGGTCGAGCAGGAACTCGGTCTCCGCGACGGTCGGCGCGGCCTGGACGGCGACGGTCCCGTCGATCCCGCAGGCATCGAGCCGCGGCGCGAGGTCGGCCGGCTCGAAATCGCGGTACAGCGCCGTCATCGACGGCACGAGCCACCCGTAATCGCCTCGTGCCGGACGCCAGAAATGCTGGTGCGCATCGATCCGCGGCCTCGTCACGTCGGCGTCCCCCGGGACGGCGCGCCGGGCACCGGCGTGCCGCCCGCGGCATCGGACGCGTAGCACGCCTCGACGACCGCCATCGTGTGCCACGCATCCTCGACGGACGTCCAGAGGGTGTCGTCCTCGCCGGCGACGACGCGCTGGAGGTTGCACATCGGTCCGCGGAAGGCATCGGGGAACCACTGGCCTTCGAGGGGGATGGACTCCCAGTCGCCGTCGCCGGTGACGACCTCCAGCGCGTCCGGTCGCCCGCGCGGGTAGTCGAGGTTGACGCCCATCGTGACGACGGCCGCGCCGGTGTCGCCCTCGATGCGAAGCGTCGAGCATTCGTGGCGCGGGCCGTGGTCGTGATGATGGTTGACGGACAGCGCGCAGCGGATGTCGTCGCCGTAGTCGAGGATCGCGGTCGTGCGCGAACTCGCGAGGCGCGGCGCGTCCGGATGACGCACGGTCCGGGCCATCGCGGCCCGCGGCTCACCGAGCAGCGCGCGGATCGTGTCGACGTAGTGAATCGTGTGCAGGGCGATCTCCATCCGGTCCAGCGCCTCGAGGAACGGCCACCGGTCCCACGGCATGTGCACGTTGACGTGCACGTCGACGTCGAGCAGGCGCGGGCCGAGACGACCCCGGTCGATGAGGTCGCGCAGGGCCAGCATCATCGGGCTGAACCGGAGCTGGAAGTTGACGGCGGCGACGAGTCGCTTCGCGCGGCAGCGCTCGAGGATGCGCGTCGCGTCGACCAGCGACTCCCCCATCGGCTTCTGGATGAGCACCGCCGCGCCGGACGGGAGCGCATCGAGCACGTCGATGATCGCGCCCGGCGGCACGGCGAGATCGAACACGACCCCCGATGCCGACGCCGCGTCGGCGAGATCGTGGAACACCTGCGGAATCGCCCAGCGCGCGGCGGCGGCGCGGGCGCGATCGACGTCGAGATCATGGATGCCCGAGACCGCGAAGCCGAGGTCGCGATAGGCGGGCAGATGGGCGTCGTTCACGATGCCGCCGGCGCCGATGAGGACGATCGGTCGCGGGTCCGTCGGAACCGGCCAGCGCTGGCGCACGGTCCGTGTCGAAGCGTTCGGACCGCGCGTCGCGCCGTTCACGACGCGGCATCCGGCGGCGGGTCGAAGAGGCCGGCGCCCATGGCTTCGGAAAGCTGCCGCGCGGTCTCGCGGAGGGCCTGGCGGGCGATGTCGACGGAGGTCTCGCCGGGCCGGTCGAGGCGCTGGACGCACGGGATGGTCATGGCGGCGACGGCGCGCCCGTGGTGGTCGAGCACCGGGAAGCTCACGTCATGGATGCCGCGCAGACGGGTGCTCTCCATCTCCTCCCATCCTTCGGCGCGGATGGCGTCGAGGTGGTCGAGGTCGACGGGCACGCCGGGATCGACCTCCGCGAGGATGCGGGCGCGGTCCTCCGGCGTCTGGAACGCGAGGAGCACGCGTCCCGAGGCGGTCGACGGCAGGGGCATCTGTGAACCGACGCGCACGGCGAAGCCCATCTCGCCGGGACTGTCGACCTGCACGATGACGACGCCCCGCCCGGACTCGACGATGGTGAGATGACACGACTGGTGCGCGGTTGAGGCGAGCGCCTTCATGAGCGGCAGCGCGTGCGTCGACAGGTGTCGCACGGGCGCGTGCGCGTGCGCGAGTTCGAAGAGTCGGAGCGTGAGGACGTACTCGTCGGACGGTCGTTCGAGACGGACGTACCCGCGATCGACGAGCGTCGTGAGCATGCGGTAGATCTCGCCGACCGAGCGGTCGAGCCCGTCCGCGATGCGGGTGAGGCTGAGTCCCGTCGAACTGCGGGCGAGCAGCTCGATGATGTCCAGACCCTTCTCCAGCGCCGGCGTGCGATAGGTGCGCGACCGGTCGGCGTCGGGCTTCGCCGACGCCCGCCGACGCGTGCGCGAGGGCGACGCGGCCGAGACCGAATCACGTGATGGTGAGTTTCCCTGGGGCATTCCGTGCAGATTGTACTTGTGAAATCCGCTTTTGTCCGTAAAATCCTCACCACAACGACACGCGCCACACGCCCGCCGGGCCGATCCACGTCCGCTCGGCCCCGCGGGCGTCATGGCGGCGATCGGGTCGCCCCCCGCCCCGCCGCCCGGGCCCGGAGTCCCGCCGATGCCGCCCCTTCGCACCCGACTGCTCCCGCCGTGCCTCGTCGCCCTCGCCCTCCTCGCCGGCTGCGGGTCGTCGACCGATCCCAACGCCGCCACCCCCGGCACCGGATCCGGCACCACCCCCGGCAGCGGCTCCGGCGCCGATCGCACCACCATCGTGATGATCCCCAAGGGCACGACCCACGTGTTCTGGAAGGCCGTCGAGCGCGGCGCACGCGACGCCGCGGCGGCGCACGACGTCGACCTCGTCTGGAAGGGTCCGCTGAAGGAGAACGATCGCGCCCAGCAGATCCAGCTCGTGCAGCAGTTCATCGTTCAGGACGTCGACGCCATCGCCCTCGCGCCGCTCGACCAGGACGCGCTCGTCACGCCCGTCGCCGATGCCGCGGCGTCCGGGATCCCCGTCGTCATCTTCGACTCCGCCCTCACCGGCACGAGCGGCACGGACTTCGTGAGCTTCATCGCGACCGACAACGAAGCCGGCGGCCGCCTCGGCGGCGATCATCTCGCGACGCTCCTCGAGCCCGGCGACGACGTCGTGCTCCTGCGCTACCTCGTCGGCTCGGCGAGCACGCTCCAGCGCGAGAGCGGGTTCCTCGCCGCCATGGCCGACGCCGATCACGACGTGCTCGTCGAGAACCGCTACGCCGGTCCGACCGCCGGCGAGGCGAAGACGACGGCGCTGAACATGATGTCGTCCATCCGCGCCGCGAAGGGCGTGTTCTGTTCGAACGAGTCCGCGACGTACGGCATGCTGCTCGCGCTGCGCCAGGAGGGACTGGCCGGGCAGATCCGCTTCGTCGGCTTCGACGCCTCGCCGCCGCTCGTCGAGGCGTTGCGGACCGGCGAGATCGACGCCCTCGTCGTCCAGAACCCGCGCCGCATGGGCGCGCTGGCGATCGAGACCCTCGTCCGCCACCTCCGCGGCGAGCCGGTCGAGACCGTCATCGACACCGGCGCCGTCCTCGTGACGAAGGCGAACATGGACGACCCCGCGATCGCGCCGCTGCTGGAATAGCGCGGGTCGGCGATGGCCACCGATGACGGACTCGCCCCGCGCACGACCGGGGTCACCAACACCGCATGACGACGACCGCCGCGCCATCGTCGGGATGGGGCGGCGGTCGTCTGGTTCGGGAGTCGGGAAACACCCGGCACCCGGTGGCCGGTGGTTCCATCGTGGTTGTCGTTACATGCACGGGCCCCAGGCGCTCAGCAAGTGGCTGAGGTCGACGCTGTCGACATCGCCGTCGTCGTCGATGTCGGCCGGTCCGTGGGCGTTGGGTCCCCAGTTCGCGAGGAGCACGCTGAGGTCGGCGGCGTCGATGAACTCGTCGGCATTGAGGTCGGCGGGACAGTCGCCGATGAAGGGACCGTTCTCTTCGAGCTCGGCCTGCGTGAGGTTGCGCCATTGCGGGCCGTCGTGTTCGATCGGATCGTAGTTGTCGCTGTTGCGGAGCATCGTCAGGTGTGACCCGGCGGACAGGCCCTGGAACGGGTGGGCGGGGTCGAGGACCCAGGTGTGATTCGCACTCGGCGCGAGCA
>JAGQOI010000083.1 GCA_020427625.1 Phycisphaerales bacterium
AAGCCGTTGCCGTCGAGATCCTCGTCGCAGGCGCCGCACGGTCCCCAGGCGGCGAGCAGGATCGCGAGATCCGCGGGTCCGACCGTGCCGTCGCCCGTGAGATCGCCGCCGGACGGACCGCCGTCCGCGCGGAACCACGGCGTCGCGAACGGCGACGTCAGCATGAAGTCGAGCAGCATCGTGCCGACCTTCTCCCGGCCGCTCGGCGACGGATGCGTGCCGTCGTTGGCGTAGTCGGTGCACGCCCACGTGAGCCCGTCGGCGCGGGGCGTCAGCCCGTCCGCCCAGAAGTAGGGACCCCAGCCGATCCACGGCGCGACCGTCTGCGAGTTCAGATCGCCCGCCCGCGCATCGATGCCGAGCCCGGCCATCTGTCGGATCTGCGCCTCGACGAGCCACTTCACCGCGAACGCCGACTCGTACGCGAACGGCTCCGGGTTCAACGCCGTGCTCGCATAGCCCGCGTAGATGCGACTCGAGAAGAAGACGACCTGCACGTTCGGGTACCGCACCCGCAACGCCCGCGCGATGTCGCCGCACTGCGTGACGAGTTGATGCGCGTCGGCGTTCGGCGCCGGCAGCGACGTCTGCGGGCCGCTGTTGGCGACCTTCACCCACACCGCCTGCACCTGCAACTCCGACAGGCCCAGCGGCGCGAGCTCGTCGTCGCGAATGCGGTCGTAGTTCGAGTCCTTCGGACTGTCCCACGTGCCCGCCGTCTGGCCGCCCGCGGCACCATCCACCATGACCAGGTGCGCCGTCTCCACCGCCGGGTGCGCCAGCGCCTGGCCCACGAACGAATACGGCGCGCAGCCGCCCGCACCGCCGGCGCAGAACTCCTGCGTCGTGTTCGACATGCCGATCGACAGCAGCACGAAGTGCCCGTCCGCGGACGGCGTGCCGTCGGGCAGGCGCGGCTCGACGGCGGCGGCGCGGGTGATGCCGCGCAGTCGATGCGCGGCCGGCGCCTGGTTCAGCCCGTTGGGATACAGGCCGCCCGGGAACGCATCGAGGTACAGCGTCGCGCCGAGTTCGCTGATCGGCGTGAGGCCGACGCCGGTCTGCTCGCAGTCGGCCGCCATGAGCGGACCGGCGAGGACGGCGGCGAGGACGCACGCGACTCGGGGGGATCGATGGGCCTGGAACATGGAACGGCTCTCCTTCGTTCGTTCGATGAGACGGGACCGGGGCGGCGGCACTGGTGATACGCATCGCGGCGCCGGGTCATCCCCGTCACGTCCGGAGACGACGACACCCGCCTCCGGGAGACGGGTGTCGTCGATGAATCGTGCAGGCGTCGTCCCGGCGTGCCCGTGCCGGATCGTTCGTCCCGAATCGAGATCAGGTCCACGCCGAGAGGAGCGCCGCGAGGTCCTCGGCGTCGACGATGCCGTCGCCGTTGAGGTCGGCATCGAAGTCGTCGCTGCCCCAGGCCGCGAGAAGGATCGCGAGATCCGCGGGTCCGACCGAGCCGTCGCCGTCGAGGTCGGGGGAACCGGGGATCACGATGACGTTCGTGTAGACGTCGGGATCGCCGTTGCTCATGTCGAGGTACACGGGATAGGCGTGTCGCCCGGCGACGGCGAGTCCGAGGTAGTCGCCGATGAACTGCTGCGGGCGATCGAGCCCGTCGTCGTCGCTGTTCCAGGAGTCGGGCGTCAGGCGGAACTCCTGCCAGGTGTTGCCGTGATCGTTGCTGTAGTAGTAGTACGCATCGAACATGCCGTTCGTCGTGCCGTCGTTCTGCGCGACGTGGCGCGAGTCGAAGGCGACGACGTGCAGGCCGCCGCCGGCGTCGGTCTCGATCCAGGTGAAGAACTGATCCCCGGGCCGGAACGTGTCGTTGTTCATGACGACGGGCGTCGACCAGGTCGTGCCCTGGTCGACGGAGCGCGTGAAGTAGATGTCGACGTTGCTGTTGCCGAGGACGACGTTCGTGGTGTCGAAGTAGACGGCGTAGAGCGCGCCGTCGTTCGGGTCGACGTCGAAGTAGACGAGCGGCGGGACGCGGAACGTGCCGGGAAAGCGCGAGCCGTCCTGCGTGCCCCAGGTGTCCATGCGCGTCGCGATCGTGTGCGTCGTGAACGACGTGCCGCCGTTGAAACTGCGCTTCAACTCCAGGCCGTCGCCGAAGTCCCAGTACGCGACGTAGAGCTCGCCCGCGGGACCGATGCGCGGCAGGTACCCGATGCCGCCGCCGCCGAAGGGGAACGGTCCGGCCCACGTGTCGCCCATGGTCGTCGAGCGGAGAAGGCCCTGGTTGTAGGCGATGTACACGATGGTCTCTTCGGGATCGAGATAGTCGGGACCCGCGGCCATCCAGCACTTGTCGGCGCCGCCGGTGACGCGGGCCATCACCGTCGGCTCGAACGTCGTCTCGCCCGGGTCCAGACGCGCGACGTACACGCCGCCGTTGCCCGTGAAGCTGATCGCCCCCGCCCACAACGCGCCCGTGCGATCGTCGAACGCGGTCATCGGATCGCCCTCGACGCCGGACTGGTTCGGCGCGGGCGGCCGGACGATCACGTCCGACCACGTCTGCCCGCCGTCGAACGTGAGCGAGAATGCGGATCGGATGACCTCGCTCGCGCCCGACGCCCGCCAGTCGTTCCAGCCGCCGATCGCGACGTTGGGATTGAACGCGCTCGCGGCGGCCGTCGTCTCGTTCGCCGCCGAGGTGCCGCCCTGGTCGATGCGGACCGGCGGACCCACGATCGGAGTCTGGGCGACGGCCGACGCCGGCGCCGCGAGGGCGGCGAGGATGACGGCGAATCGGCAACGTCGCGAGACTGGGAGCATGCGCATGGGGGGATTCTCCTTCACCGGGTCGTCACGCGCAGGTCGGATCCATGCCCGCGCCGACTCGGGGTCATGCTATCAGACTACGGGAGAATCCCCGTTTGACCAATGATTTTGTGCGAACCCCGCCGCTACAATCGACGACGACCCCATGCCCCCCCGGCGATGCGTGCCCGCGTCGCCACACGCGAGGAGATGATCATGCGGATTCCGTTCTTCCTGCGGCTGACCGGCGCGGCGGCGCTGCTCATCGCTTCCGGCTGCGCGTCGAGCCCCGATCTCGCCGCGAGCGCGACGGATCCCGCGACCGTCCCCGACGCC
>JAGQOI010000084.1 GCA_020427625.1 Phycisphaerales bacterium
CTCACCTGCACGCCCGTCGACCCGCCTCCGGGCGTCGCGCATTGCATCCTGCTCGACACCGGTCCCGAGGTCGTCACCGGCTCGACGCGCATGAAGGCCGGCACCGCGACGAAACTCGCGCTCAACACCATCTCCACGACGCTGATGATCCGCTCCGGACGCGTGCACGAGAACCTCATGGTCGACCTGCGGGCCACGAACGACAAGCTCCGCGATCGCGCCGCCCGCATCATCTCCACCCTCACCGGACTCCCGCGCGACGAGGCGTTTCCGCTCCTCGATCGCGCGGGCGGCGTCGTGAAGACCGCGATCATCATGCATCGCGGCACGCTGTCGCGCGACGACGCCGAACGCCGGCTCGCCGACGCCGCCGGACGACTCGATCGCGCCCTGAAGGACCTCGACCCATGATCCCGTTCTCCGTCCTCATCGCGATCAGCCTGGCCCTCATCGCGCTGCTGCTCGTCGAGAGCGTGCTCTACCTCGCCCGCACCGGCTGGTACTACCGTCTCGGGCCGGCGCTGCATGCGGAACGGTGGCAGACCGAGGTCTCGCTCGACGCCGCCCGCGCCGCCGTGCGCGACGCGATGCCGCTCGCGAAACTGTCGTACCGCGAGGATGATCGGGGGTTCTGCCTGCGCCGACACTGGGCCGCGATGAGCGCCTGGCCACGCATCTCGCTCCGCGTCGAACCCGGACCCGACGGCGCGATGCTCGCGTACGAGGTGCGCCCGTTCATCACCATGGCCGCGTTCGTGCCGGTGTTCGTCGTCGCCGCCGCGTCGGGCATCATGCTGGCGTTCTTCACCGTCAACATCGCCGTCATCGCCGGCATCTACCTCGTGTTCTGGCCGCTCGAACTCCGCACCTTCGGACGTCTCGCGCGTCTGCACGACGCCCTCGCGCCGATCGGCGTCCACGTCTGCCGCGCCTGCGGATACGACCTCTTCCGCCAGCCCCGAGGCCAGGCGTGCCCGGAATGCGGCCGTCACGCGCCGCCCTGACCCCCCCCGCGCCACGCGACGACGAACCCGCCGGCAGACCTTCAGACGCGCTCGCACTCGCACCGCATCCCGGTCGTCACCACGTCACGACCCGACGGATCACCGCATCCTGCAGTCGCGGCGACACGCCGGACACCGCCGCGAGCAGACGCAGCGGCCAGCACGTCCACACCTCCGGACGCGGATGCCGCCGACGCAACTGACGCACGATCGCCCGCGCCACGCGATCGGGCGACTGCAACAGGATCCGGGGCGGCGGCTTGAACGGCGACGTCGACACCCCCGCCGCCGCCGCATACGAGGCGCTCGCCTCGAAGAACTCCGTCGCCGTCCCGATCGGATGCACGCTCGACACGTGAATCCCCTCCGGCGCCAACTCCATCCGCATCGCGCGGCAGATCACGTTCTGCGCCGCCTTCGTCGCGCAGTACACCCCGCCCCCGGGTAACGCGATCTTCGCGAGACTCGACGAACACATGAGCAGATGACCCGTCGTCCCGTCCGCGAGCATCCGTCGCGCCGCCGCCCGCACGAGATCGACCGACGCGTGGAAGTTCACGTCGAACATCCGACGGAATGCCTCGTCCGGCAGCGCGGCGATCGTGCCCTCGGTGCCGATCCCCGCGTTGGCGAACACCGCGTCGAAGCGCCCGAACGTCGCCGTCGCCGCCTCGAGCAGGCGCCGGCTCAGGTCGGGCTCGACGACGTCGCCGACGACCGTGATCGCCCGCCGGCCACATGCCCGCACGTCCGACGCGACCGCCTCCAGCCGATCCGCCCGCCGGGCGTTGAGGACGACGTCCATGCCGGCCGCGGCGCACGCACGGGCGGTCGCGGCACCGATTCCCGACGACGCGCCGGTGATGATGATGACGTGGTTCGTGAGGTCGCGGGACATGGTCATCCCGTCGTCAACAGGACGACCCCCGACATGACGAGCGCGATGGCGACGATCTTCTTCGCCGTCATCGGCTCCCCGAGCACGAGCCACCCGAGCAGCACGCCGATCATCGGCGCCACCGTGAACGCGATGGGCTTCACGCGCGAGATCTCGCCGGTCTTGAGGGCCGAGTAGAAGAGGACCATCCCGGCCGCGCCGGCGATCAGACCCGACCCGAGGATCAGCTTCGCCAGCGTCCCGCCGCCCGCGTCCGCGAGCCAGGTCGTCGGCTCGGTGCGCCGCTGCTGGACGAAGATCCAGTAGACGATCCACAGCACCGGAATGGCGACCGTCGACCGCACCGCGATCGCCGTCAGCGGCCCGACCCTGCCCGTGTGGAGCACGGACTTCGTGAACACCTCGCCGATGCCCCAGCAGGCCCCGGCAAGCACGGCGAGAACGGTTCCGTTCATGGCCGACAGTGTACGTCCCGCGCCCGTCGGTCGCGATCGACGCCCGATCAGCCCGTCCACGCCCCGAGCAACGCGCCGAGATCGTTCGGACCCACCGCGCCGTCGCCGTTCAGATCCGCCACGCACGGTGCCGCGCACCGGCCCCACGACGCGAGCAGCACCGCGAGGTCCGCGGCATTCACCGCCCCGTCACCGGTCAGATCCCCGAACACGTCCGGCACGCCGCCGAGCGTGCCGTCCGGATTCACGCTCTGGGCGACCACCGTCGCGCCGTTCACCGGGCCGCGCACCCACGTCGTGACCAGCGCCGCCTCCGTCGCCGACGCCCGCACGCCGCCCGTCATGGTCGTGTCCGACGCCGCGACGACCGCCGGGTCCAGCCCGCCGCCCGCATCGATGCGGTACACCCGCACCGACGCGTCACCGGGGTCGACCGGGTCGACGGCGACGACCGACAGCGTCTCCATCGACCACGAGGCATCGAATCGCCCGGCGCCGCCGATCGCAATGGGCGCGACCGCGATCCCGCCGTCGCCCCACAGCCGCGACGCACCCGGGCCGAGTCGCTGCGCCCGCACCGTCTGTCCGGCGAATCCGCCGTCGCGCCAGACGACGAACAGGTCGCCCGTCGTCGCGTCGCGACCGACCACCGCGTGGTACTGGCGCGCCGAATCAAGCGAGATCCGCGCGCCGTCCGCGTCCAGCGTCGGCGTGCCGTCCGCGAGCAGGTGCTGCATCCGCAACGGCACCGGCGTCGTCGCCGACTCGGCGCTCTGCGTCCACACGATCGTCACGCCGCCGGCATGATCCGCGATCGCGACCGGATCGGTGTGCCGGGACGACCCCGGGTTCGGCGGCGCGATCTGCTGCTGCCCGAACACGACCGCGCCGTCCGCGCCCACCCGCGCCGCCGAGATCAGGCGCGTGTAGGTCAGAGGGTTGTCCCACGCGACGAAGGCGCCGTCGGCGCCGTCCGGTTCGAGCCCGAAGATCCGCTTGTTCGGTCCCGTCGTCGTGATGATCTCCGCCGGCGCGTCCCAGACCGGCGACCCGTCGGGCGCATACCGCTGAACGAAGATCACCATCCCCACATGCCACGCGACGAGCGCGTCGCCGCCGGCCAGCCCGAGCATCTGCTCGGCCGCGCCGCCGATGCCCGGCAGCACGACGCCCGCCGTCCAGATCGGCGCGCCGTCCGGTCCGATGCGGTGAATCGGCGAGTCCGGCGACGAGCCGCCCACCGCCGTGCCGGTGACGACGACCGACCCGTCCGGGCACGCGGCCAGGCGGGCGTCCCGCGACACGCAGTCGTCGCGCGTATCCAGCGCGAGTCCCTCGGGATCGAGCACCGTCCCGTCCACGTCGATCCGCTGGAGACGGAGCGTGCCGAAGCACTCGCCGTCGACCCACGCAACCCACGTCGCACCGTCCGGCGTCGTCGCCATGACGTGCGACCGGGCGCCGAGCATCTCGCCGAGCACGAGCGGCGACGCGGGATCGCTCGGCCAGTCGGCCGCCGCAAGTCCCGCGACGGCGCCGAGAAAGGTCGCCGCGCACCATCGCGAAGCGGTCGTCAGGTCATCACGCATGGTCGCTCTCCCGTTCGGCGGTTCGATTCCGGCCTCCGGTCGGTCCATGTTCCCACGGCCGGTCGTTCTTGCAACGATGGGATCCGTGATCGGTCTTCATTCGACGAACCGGTCCTCATTCGGCGACCGACGCGGTCCGACGACGGCGGAATCTCGGCCGAACCGCGGGTGGGGGGGCGGTCGTCGCGGCGACGTTCGCGTATCCTTGCACCGCCATGAGCACCACGAAATCGACGACGAGCACCCTTCGGGCCGCGACCGAGACCTATCTCCAGCAGGCCGAGGTCATTCGCGCCGGCGGCGGCACGAAGGGCGTCGAGCGCCAGCACCGGCACGGTCGACTCACCGCCCGCGAACGCATCGACCGACTCGTCGACGCCGGATCGCCGCAGTTCGAGTGCGGCCTGTTCGCGGCGTTCGGGATGTACGAGGACTACGGCGGCGCCCCGGCCGCCGGCGTCGTCACGACCATCGCGTCCGTCGGCGGCAAGCAGTGCATGATCGTCGCCAACGACGCGACCGTGAAGGCCGGCGCGTTCTTCCCGATGACGTGCAAGAAGATCATCCGTGCCCAGACGATCGCGGAGCGGGCCCGACTGCCGCTGCTCTACCTCGTCGACTCCGCCGGCGTGTTCCTGCCCCTCCAGGAAGACGTCTTCCCCGACACCGACGACTTCGGTCGCATCTTCCGCAACAACGCCGTCATCAGCGCCAAGGGCATCCCCCAGATCGCGGCGATCATGGGCAACTGCGTCGCCGGCGGCGGCTACCTGCCCGTGCTCTGCGACACCCTGCTCATGACCGACGGCAGCGGCCTGTACCTCGCCGGTCCCGCCCTCGTGAAGGCCGCGATCGGACAGGAGGTCGACAGCGAGGACCTCGGCGGTGCCGCCATGCACGCCGAGGTCTCCGGCACCATCGACTTCCGCGAACCCGACGACGAGGCCTGCCTCAAGCGCCTCCAGGCGATCATGCACGCCGATCAGTCCGTCGCCCCCGTCTCCGATCCGCCCTACCCGGTCGTCCCCCCGCGCCGCGGGCCGAACGAGACCGACGCCATCTTCCGCACGTCCTCCACCGAACAGTACGACATGGTCGAACTGCTCGCCTGCGTCGTCGATGACGAGTCGTTCAACGAGTATCGCGCCGAGTACGGACGATCCCTCGTCTGCGCCTACGCCCGCATCGGCGGCCATCCCGTCGGCATCGTCGCGAACCAGCGCAAACTCACCCAGAAGAAGATGCCCGGCGGCAAGGCGGGACCGAGCACCGCAATGAACATGCCCGCCGTGATCTACGACGACTCCGCCGACAAGGCCGCCCGGTTCATCATGGACTGCAACCAGAAACACCTGCCCCTGCTCTTCGTCCACGACACCACCGGGTTCATGGTCGGTCGCGACAGCGAACAGGGCGGCATCATTCGCGCCGGCGCCAAGATGGTCAACGCGATGAGCAACTCCATCGTGCCCAAGATCGCCCTCATCGTCGGCGGCTCCTACGGCGCCGGCAACTACGCGATGTGCGGACGCGCCTTCGACCCGCTCCTCACCCTCGCCTGGCCCGGCAGCCGTTGCGCCGTCATGGGCGCCGCCCAGGCCGCCAACACCCTGCTCCAGATCGACCTGTCCGCCCGCGAACGGCGCGGCGAGGCGCTCGACGACGCCGAACGACGCGACCTCCTCGCCGCCATCACCGCAAGCTACAGCGAACAACAGGACATCCGCTACGGTGCCGCCCGCGGTTGGGTCGATCGCATCATCGAACCCGAACGCACCCGCGATGAACTCATCGTCGCCCTCGAGGTCGCCCGCACCTTCCCCATCGAAGGCGCCTACCGCACCGGCGTCCTCCAGACCTGACGCACCGATCCGGCCCCGACAGGTCGTCGCCCGTCACCCCGGGTCGCGCGACGCGCCGTCGCGTGCGCAGGCATGACGCATGCGTCGCGCCTACAATGCGACGCATCGTCGGAATCGCCGTCATGAACCCTCTTTCCGGGGATTCAATCCAATGAACGTGTCGCGTCTCGATCGCGAGCGCCCGCTCGCCTCGTGGTACCCCGATCCCGAACAACGCCGTCACGCCCGATGGCTGTTCACGTGTCGATACCTCCCCGACCTCGCCCACCACAACCCGAGCCTCTGGGCCGAACTCGCCGGCGAGGGTCACGACGCCGCGACCGCCTTCATCCAGGCCCGCTGGCGCATGATGGAGGACATGGCCGGCCTCCAGCCCGACGCCGATCCCGACGCCCCCGGCTTCGACCTGCGCCGCGTCGCCGATCTCGATGCCGCGCCGACCACCATCGCCGGACGACCCGCCGTGCTCATCCACCTGCCCGAGCCCGAGCACATGCCCGAGGCCTATCGACTCGCCGTGATCCTCGTCGAGCCGCCGGCCGCCGACGGCAGCAGCGACGGCCGCGCCCGCGTCTTCGCGCAGGAATGCACGTTCCCGATCGACGGCATCCCCGCCGCCGTCCTGTGCGAATGGGCCGCCGACGGCGCGCACCTGAACACCGGACGCCTC
>JAGQOI010000085.1 GCA_020427625.1 Phycisphaerales bacterium
AGCCGGAGGAGCCGAGGATCGTCACCCATTCGCCGGGCGCGACGGCGAGCGAGGCGTCGCGCAGCACGGGCACGTCGACGGGTCCGAGCCGGTACGTCTTGCTCACGCGATCGGCGGCGATGAGCGGGTTGGCGGGTGTGACCTTACTCATAGCGCAGGGCCGTCACGGGATCGGTGTCGGCGGCCTTGGCCGCGGGAATGAACGCGCCGACGAGGCTGAACACGACCGCGCCGACCATCGTGATGGCGGCGCTGCCGAAATCCACCTCGTTCGGGATCGTCGAGAAGTAGTAGACCTCGGGATTCCAGATCACCGCGCCGCCCTTGGCGATGAGCACGAACACGCCGAGGGCGATCACGAGCAGCACGACGACGATCAGCGTCCCGAGCACCAGCGGCAGGAGGCGACCGCTGAGCGAGCGCCGGATCGTCACCGCCATCGCGACCGCGGCCAGGCCGGTGAACGTCCACGCGAGCCACGCGGGCGGATCGGACAGCGCGTCGTGGATGACGTTGATGTTGCGCACGATGGCCCACGCGAGCCCGAGCCCGACGATGGCGCCGAGCGTGCCGACGACGAGTCCGTAGCGCAGGAAGATCCACGCGACGCCGATCCGCGATGCGCCGAAGCTCCGGAGGATGCCGATGTCGCGCGTCTTCTCGTAGACGATCGCCCAGAAGATCGCGAGGACGAGCCCGGCGCAGACGAGGTAGACGAGCGAGAAGAGCGTGCGCATGAGCTCGCGCTCCTTCTCGACCGGACCGATGAACTCGGCCTGGTACTCCTCCCACGTCTGGATGCTCACGCCGAAGCCGCGGGCCGGCGGAATCTCCATGGTCGGATCGCCGAGCCGGATCCGCGCATCGCGGAAGGCGTCGTAGAGGGCGGTGATCTTCGGCGCGAGGTCCGCCGGCGCGACGCCGTCGCGGGCCCGCACGAGCACCTGCGTCGCGGTCGCGGGATCCTCGCCGAGCACGAGGGGCATGCCGCTCTCGTCGAACTCCGTCTCCGACACCCGCACCGCGCGATCGAGGTTGAGGATCTCCTGGGCGATCTCGATCGGGATGAGCACGCGCCGACTGTCGATGACGTACACGCCCGACTGGAACTCGTTGGCGATCGGAAAGATGAACGACTCCGGCTGCGGCAGGCCGCCGCCGCGATCGACGGGAATCGCCGTCAGCGTGACCTCCTTGAACGGCATGAACCAGTACCAGTCCGTCCCGCCCTCGACATCCGAATCCTTCTGCGACGACGTCGGGACGTACCGACCCGTCCGGTCGCGCACGTTTGTGCCCGCGACCGCGATGCCCGGCACCATCGCCGGACGACCGTTGCGGGTGAGCGTCAGGCCGTCCTGACGAAGCCGCGCGGCATCCGCGAGGCGCGGATCCGTCTTCACGACGAGATCCCACTGGGATGCCGTCAGCGCGCTGCGCCACTGCTCGAACGTCGGGTCCACCATCGCGCGGAACGTCGCCCGCTGCGCATCGCTGATCGTCGGGCCCAGTTCCGCGTAACAGGCGTCGATCGCGCGATCGAGCGCCTGACGCAACTGCGGCTCGGTGAGCGCATCCCAGTAGAGCGACGTCGAGTAGCCCGTGACCCGGGCGAAACTCGCCGGTTCGATCCCCCAGATCTGCACCTGCGCGTTCGCCTTGCTCGGCCCGAACGGATAGGGCATCTTGAGCAGACCCCAGTTCTCCACGACCGGCGTCGCCGCCTCGACCTCCGGCAACGCCTCCACCCGCTCGATGAACTCGTCGTAGTACGGAATGCCCGTCACCGGGTACGACACGATGACGTCGCCCATCAAGGTCCGGCCCGAGTTGCGGACCATGTTCAGGAAACCCGTCATCACCGAGACCACGACGATCACCAGCGCGACGCACATCGCGACCGCGGCCACCGCGATGAACGGAATCACCCGCGACGTGAGGTACCGGTTGCAGAGGAGAGCGTGATACATGAGAGAGAACGGCGCCGCCTGCGGGCGAGAGCCCGACCGCGTCGGCACGCCGCGAAGAGCGTAGCCGGGCGACCATCCGACGACAACTCAGACCGAGCCGCCCGCCCGCGGAACGCCGTGACGACGCACCACCTCGATCGGCGCGCCGATGTCGACCGTCACGATGTCGCCGGTCAGCGCCGACGCGCCCGGCGCGAGGAATCCCCGCTTCCATCCCACGAACGTCACCGTCGACGTCGCCCGCACCGTCGGACCCAGGGCCGCACCCGTGTCCGCATCCATCCCCGACGGCAGATCCGCGGCCACCAGCGGCACGCCGCGACCGTTCATCCGCTTCACCAGGATCGCGTCCGGTCCTTCCAGCGGCCGGTCGAGACCCGTGCCGTACAGCGCGTCGATGATGAGCGCGGCGCCCTCGAAGGCCGCGGAATCATCGGCCGCGAGGTACGGGATCGCCATGTGCCGGCAGATCCGCGCGTTCGTCGCGGCATCGGATCCGTCGCGCGGCACGCCGGTCGCGATGACCCGGACCGCGACGCCTGCATTCACGAGATGACGTGCCGCCGCGTAGCCGTCGCCGCCGTTGTTCCCCCGCCCGCACGCGATCACCACCGTGCCGCGGCGGCCGTCGATCGCGTCGAGGACGTCGCGCACGTGATCGGCGAGACCCCGGGCCGCGTTCTCCATGAGGACGATGCCGGGCATCCCGAACGTCTCGATCGCCTCCCGGTCGACCGCCCGCACCGCCTCGCGTCCGAAGACGAGCGGATCC
>JAGQOI010000086.1 GCA_020427625.1 Phycisphaerales bacterium
CATGCTCTGTCTCCTCTTCGTCGTGAGCCCGGTCATGGGTCAGGAGGAAGAGGAGGACCAGGACGCGACGGCGGCCGCGGCGATCGAGGCGGCCGACCCGAGCGGCGACGATACGGGCGACGAATCCGGTGACGAAACAGGCGATGACGACAAGGCGGACGAAGTCGCCGACGAGGACAAGCCACGCCTGACCGGCGGGCTCATCGGCGGCCTGCGGTTCCGGTCCCTCGGTCCGGCGCTGATGTCCGGGCGCATCGGCGACTTCGCGGTGAATCCCGCCCGTCCGAGCGAGTACTACGTCGCCGTCTGTTCCGGCGGCGTGTGGAAGACGACGAACGGCGGCACGACGTTCACGCCCGTCTTCGACGGCGAGGGATCGTACTCCATCGGCTGCGTCACCCTCGATCCGAACGATTCGAACACCGTGTGGGTCGGCACCGGCGAGAACAACAGCCAGCGCAGCGTGTCGTGGGGCGACGGCGTCTACGTCTCGCACGACGGCGGACGATCGTGGAAGAACGTCGGACTCAAGGCGTCCGAGCACATCGGCATGATCGCGGTCGACCCGCGCGACTCGAACACCGTCTACGTCGCCGCCCAGGGACCGCTGTGGCGCTCCGGCGGCGACCGCGGCCTCTACAAGACCGTCGACGGCGGCGCGACGTGGAATCGCATCCTTCACATCTCCGACGACACCGGCGCGAACGAGGTCCATCTCGACCCCCGCGATCCCGACGTCGTCTACGTGAGCACCTACCAGCGCCGACGACACGTCTGGACCCTCATCGACGGCGGACCCGAATCCGCCATCCACCGCTCGCGCGACGGCGGCGCGACGTGGACCAAGCTCACCCGCGGCCTGCCCGGCGGCGATCGCGGGCGCATCGGCATGGATCTCTCGCCCGTCAACCCCGACGTCATCTACGCGATCGTGGAGGCGAGCGGCGACAGCGGCGGCTTCTATCGCTCCACGAACCGCGGCGAGACCTGGGAACGGCGCAACGGCATCATGTCGTCGAGCCCGATGTACTACAACGAGATCGTCTGCGATCCGAAGAACGTCGATCGCGTCTACCTCCTCGAAACCTTCCTGCGCGTCACCGAGGACGGCGGCGCGACCTGGGGCCGCGCGCCTCGACGCGACCGGCACGTCGACGATCACGCACTGTGGATCGATCCCGACGACACCGATCACCTCCTCATGGGCTGCGACGGCGGGATCTACGAGACGTGGGACCGCGGCGAGGCCTGGGACTTCAAGCCCAACCTGCCCGTCACCCAGTTCTATCGCGTCGCCGTCGACGAGTCCTGGCCGCACACGTTCATCTACGGCGGCACGCAGGACAACAACACGCTCGGCGGGCCGACCCGCACCACGAGCAGCGCCGGCATCGCGAACGAGGACTGGTTCGTCACCGTCGGCGGCGACGGCTTCGAGCCGCAGGTCGACCCGACCGACCCCAACATCGTCTACAGCCAGTGGCAGCACGGCGGACTCGTCCGCTTCGATCGCCGCAGCGGCGAGCGCGTCGACATCCGGCCCCAGGAGGCGCCCGGCGATCCGACGAACCGGTGGAACTGGGACTCGCCGCTCCTCATCAGCCCGCACGATCCCGCGCGCCTCTACTTCGGTTCGCAGCGCCTGTACCGCTCCGACGACCGCGGCAACGCCTGGACCCCGATCAGCGGCGACCTCACGCGACAGCTCGATCGCAACGCGCTGGAGGTCATGGGACGCATCCAGAAGGCCGACGCCGTCGCCAAGCACCAGTCGACCTCGCTCTACGGCAACCTCGTCGCCCTCAGCGAATCCCCCCTCGTCGAAGGCCTCCTCTACGTCGGCACCGACGACGGACTCATCCAGGTGAGCGAGGACGGCGGCACCACCTGGCGCCGCATCGACGCCTTCGCCGGCATCCCCGAACTCGCCTACG
The DNA here is from genome assembly GCA_020427625.1 of Phycisphaerales bacterium. GTDB lineage: Bacteria > Planctomycetota > Phycisphaerae > Phycisphaerales > SM1A02 > JAGQOI01. The sequence goes on from JAGQOI010000086.1 coordinate 1,935, forward strand.
TGAGCTGCGTCCAGGCCTCCATGCACGACACCGACACCGTCTACGCGACCTTCGACCACCACAAGATGGGCGACTTCACGCCCTACGTCCTCAGGAGCACCGATCGCGGACAGACCTGGACCTCCATCGCCGGCGACCTTCCCGAACGACACGTCGCCTGGGCCATCCGCGAAGATCACGTCCGATCCGACCTGCTCTTCCTCGGCACCGAGTTCGGACTCTTCATCACGCTCGACGGCGGCGAACACTGGCTCCGACACAAGGGCGGACTGCCGACCATCGCCGTCCGCGACCTCGAAATCCAGCGCCGCGACAACGACCTCGTCCTCGCGACCTTCGGACGCGGGTTCTACATCCTCGACGACTACGCGCCCCTGCGCGACTTCACCGAGGACAACCTCCGCGCCCCCGCGACCGTGTATCCCGTGCGCGATGCGCTGCTGTACGTCGAGTCGAGCCGGCTCGGCGGACGCTCCGGGCGCGGCTCACAGGGCGCGTCGTACTACAACGCCGACAACCCGCCCTTCGGCGCCGTCATCACCTATCACATCGGCGAGACGTTCAAGACCCGACGCGACCTCCGCCGCGAGGCCGAGAAGAAGGACGATGCGCCCTACCCGACGATCGACGACCTGCGGGCGGAAGGGACCGAAGCCCATCCCATGGTCGTCCTCACGATCCGAGACCCGGCCCAACGCATCGTGCGACGACTCGAGGGCTCGCGCAGCCGGGGCCTGCATCGCGCGACGTGGGACCTGCGCGAGCGCGCCGTGAACCCGATCGAGTCGGGACCCGGCGAAGGTGCCGCGCCGTGGCGGGCGAGCGGCGCCGGACCGTTCGTCGTGCCCGGCGCCTACAGCGTGACCGTCTCGTCCGTGATCGACGGCGTCGAGACCGATCTCACCGAACCGGTGTGGTTCAACGTCGCGGGTCTGGATCTCGCGACGTTCGCGGCGGCGGATCGGCAGGCCGTGCTCGACTTCAACCGACAGGCCGCGTCGCTCGCGAGCGCCGTGCGCGCCACCTCGTCGGCCCTCGCCGGCGCCGAGACGCGGGCCCGGACGCTGCGCCAGGCGATCTACGATTCGCCGGACGTCGATCCCGCCCTGCGGGTGACGGTGCAGACGTTGCTGGACCGGATCAACACGATCCAGCTCGAACTCGACGGCGACAGCGTCGCCGCCGCGCGGGCCGAGGAGGTGCCGCCGTCCATTCGTTCGCGTTCGGGCGATCTCAGCGGCGGGCTCTCCGGCGTCACGTCGGCGCCGACGCAGACCCAGCGTGATCTCTACCGCTGGGTCGGCGACGCGCTCGAGCGCGTGATCGCCGACGTCCGCGCGATCATCGACGACGAGATTCCGGCCATCGAGGCGCATCTCGACGACGCCGGTGCCCCGTGGACCCCCGGACGCCTCCCGACCTGGCGCCCCGGCGACGACCGGCGCTGATCGCGCGGCGGCGATGCTCCGGCACGCTTGTTCGCGTGGTGAGGACATCGTGCGCCCGAGGTCTTCGCCCGGATCGCCGCCGAGGACCCCGAACACGCCGCCGGCGCCACGGCGTGGAATGCCCGACCGGGCGGGGGTGTCAGGGTGGGCGGCGGCCCGGAGCGGCGGGCGCAACCGTCGCGGCGCGACCGCTATAATCGCCCCGGCGTCATCGACCCGGCGTCCGAGGAGTCCCCCATGCCCATCGCTCGTGCCCTGCGCTGTGTCGCCGTCGGTCTGCTGTTCGTCGTGTCGGCGGGCGCGGGGGCCGAACCGTTCGCCGATCTCGTCATGCTCAACGGGCGGATCTCGACGTTCGACACCCACACCGGCAACGTCCAGGCGCTGGCCGTCGTCGGGGACCGCATCGCGACGAGCGGGTCCAACGACGACATCCGGCCGTGGATCGGGCCCGACACCAAGGTCATCGACCTCCGGCTCAAGTACGTCATGCCCGGCTTCATCGAGAGTCACGGACACTTCGTGGGTCTCGGCCGGTCGAAGATGGAACTCGACCTCACGACCGCGCGACGATGGGACGACATCGTCGCCCTCGTCGCCGAAGCCGCGAAGACCGCGGCTCCGGACGAGTGGATCGTCGGGCGCGGGTGGCACCAGGAGAAGTGGGACGAGCGTCCGACGAAGACCGTGCTCGGCTTTCCGACGAACGACACGCTGAGTGCCGCGTCGCCGGATCATCCGGTCATGCTCGTGCATGCGAGCGGACACGCGGCGATGGTGAACGCGAAGGCGCTGGAACTCGCGGGCATCACCCAGTCGACGCCGGATCCCGACGGCGGACAGATCATCCGCGACGACGCCGGCCAGCCCATCGGCGTGCTCATGGAGACCGCCCAGTCGCTCATCAACGCGGGACGCACTCCCGGCGCGTCGACGGACCGTCGCCAGGCGCTCGCCGACACGCGTCGGGCGATCGAGCTCGCGACCGAGGAATGCCTCCGTCACGGCGTGACCTCGTTCCAGGATGCAGGTTCGTCGTTCTTCGAGATCGACATGATGGCCGACATGGCGCGGAACGACGAACTCGGCGTCCGGCTGTGGGTCATGGTGCGCGAGCCGAACGAGCGGCTTCGGCGCGAACTCCCGGCCGCGAAGCACTACCGGCTGGGCCACGACTTCTTCACCGTCGGCGGCATCAAGCGCGCGATGGACGGCGCGCTCGGGAATCGCGGCGCGTGGATGCTGAAGCCGTACACGGATGCGCCGGAGACGAGCGGCCTGGCGATCGCCGACCCGGCGGACATCGCCGAGACCGCGGCCATCGCCCTCGAACAGGGTCTCCAGATGTGCGTGCATGCGATCGGCGATCGCGCGAACCGCGAGGTGCTCGACATCTATGAGCGCCTTTTCAAGGCCCACCCGGAGAAGACCGACCTCCGCTGGCGCATCGAGCACGCGCAGCACCTGAGCCCGCTCGATACGCCCCGCTTCGGCGAACTGCACGTCATCGCCTCCATGCAGGGCATTCACTGCACGTCCGACGGACCGTGGGTGATCGACCGCATCGGTCGCGAGCGGGCCGAGATGGGCGCGTACGTGTGGCAGAAGCTCATCGAGACGAACGCGATCATCATCAACGGCACCGACACGCCGGTCGAGCCGATCGACCCCATCGCGTGCATCCATGCGAGCGTGACCCGCCAGATGCCCGACGGCACGTTCTTCTTTCCCGGCGAGGCAATGACCCGAGCGCAGGCACTGCACAGCTACACGAACCTGGCCGCGTACGGCGCGTTCGAGGACGACATCAAGGGCTCGATCTCGCCCAACAAGCTCGCCGACCTCGTCGTCCTCAGCGAGGACCTCCTCCACTGCCCGACCGAACAGCTTCGGCAGGCCCGCGTCCTCATGACGATCGTCGGCGGAAAGATCGTCTACGAAGCCACGCCGTCCGACCTCGCGCCGACGTCGACGTCGCCCTGAACCCCCGACGACCCGCGCCGAACCCCGATCCGAATCCATCGAGTCACCGGGCGCAGGATCTGCGCTCCCGGTCCGCTGCGCCGAGAACCTTGATGTTCTCGGACGTCGCGATGCGCGCGTCGGGAAGCGGCGGGATGGCGAGACATGACTCGCGCGGCTCACCTTCAGTCGCGGGTCCGGCGGCCCGATAGCACACGACAGTAGGCGTGCCGCGGGCGCGCCCCGAACGCCGCCCCCGAACGCGAGCCAAGATCATGCGCAAAGGCCTCGAGCTCCGCGACTCGCTGGTCCCCATCGGAGGCATTGCGGTCGCCGCCCTGCTGCTCATGGGCATCGGACTGCTGACGTTGTCGCAGCGCCTGTCGGTCCGGGCGGCGGAGGCGCAGGCCCTGCTCCAGCGCGCGGCATCCCTGGGCGCGACGCTGAGTCATCCGATCGAGACGATGCTCATCGCCGACGATCTGCCCGGCGTGCGCCGGGTGGTGCTCGACGTGGCGCGACGGCACGGCCTGGCGGAGTGCCGCGTCGTGCTCGCCGACGGCGGCGTGCTCGCCGACTCGACCGACGGCGCCGTCGTGCTTCCGGCCCTGCCGGCCCAGTGGGACGGCGTCGCGACGGCAGTGCCGGTGACGGCGCCGGCGACCGGCGCGCCGCTGCTCGTGCCCGGGCGCGGCGAGGCGATGCTCATCACGGCGCCCGCCGAACCCCGCCCGCTCGCGGCGGGGACGTTCGTGACGCCGGTGTTCGCGGTCGGCGTCGGCGTCATGCTGCTGGGACTTGCCGGGTGGCTGTTCCGTCGGCGCTCGGCGGATCGCGGGCTCGACGCCATCCGGGCCGCGCTCGTCGAACTCGAATCCGGCGAGACCGCCTCGTCGATGCTGCGCCTGGCCGATGATCTCGGACGCGAGGCGTCGTTGTGGAACGCCATGATCGACGAGCGGGAGACGTGGCGCGAGGCCGCGGCCCGCAACCAGGCGTGCGACCGTCTCGCGTCGCGCCAGGAGCGAGGCACGGATCTCGCCCGCGTGTTCGACACCCTCTGGGACGGCGTGCTCGTGGTGAACGACGAGATGGTCGTGAGTTCCGCCAACGGCGCGGCCGCGGTCATGCTCCAGCGTCCGCGAGAGAGCGTCAACGGCACCCGTCTCGCCGACCTCGTCCCGCCGCCGGTGCTGGAGATGGTCGCTTCGGCCTTCTCGCGATCGGGCGGCACTCGTCCGACGGTCGAGATCGAGAGCGCGGAATCGGCCGAGAGCGCGATCCTGCGGTACTCGGCGCGTCTCATCCGCGCGTCGGAGACTTCGGAGGCGTTGCTCGTCGTCGAGGACGTCACGCAGCAGCGGGTCGCGGACACGGCGCACCATGCGTTCGTGACGCAGGCGACGCACGAGCTGCGCACGCCGCTGACGAACATCAGTCTCTACGCGAACATGCTCATCGAGGATCACGAGGTCGACCAGGAGACCCGGGAGAAGTGTCTGAACGTGATCAACCAGGAATCGAAGCGTCTGGAGCGCATCATCAACGACATGCTGTCGGTCGCGGAGATCGAGGCGGGATCGATGCAGTTGTCGACGGACGACGTGCATCTCCTGCCGCTGATCGACACGATCGTCGCGGAGTACCGCGTGCAGGCGACGGAGAAGGAGCAGGAGATCCGCCTCGATCTGCCGCCGAAGCTGCCGGTGATGCAGGCGGACCGCGGCAAGCTGACGCTGGTCCTGCACAACCTCATCGGCAACGCGATCAAGTACACCCCCCGGGGCGGGCGCATCACGGTGAGCGTGGATCTCGCCGACGACCGGATCCAGGTGCACGTCGAGGACACGGGCATCGGGATCGCGGAGTCCGACCTGCCGAACATCTTCGACCGCTTCTATCGCGCGGACGATCCGCGCCTGGCGGCGATCACGGGGTCTGGCCTCGGGCTGGCGCTGGCGCGGGAGGTGGCTCGTCTGCACGGCGGCGACATCACGGTGGACTCGATCATCGACCAGGGCAGCACGTTCCATCTCGCGCTGCCGGTCTCGGTGAAGGTGGCCTGACGACATGGAGATCGACGAACAGACCCACGGCGCGGTCCGGGTCCTGCGACCCCTCGGACCGCTGACCCGCGAGGACGCGGCCCAGTTCCGCGATCGCGCGCTCGCCGTCGCCGCGTCCAGTCTCGGGCGCGTCGTCGTCGACGCGTCGAGCATGGCGTACGTCGACAGCAGCGGTCTGGAGGTGCTCGCGGACCTCGCCGAGGCCCTGGCCGCGGGCGGACGGAGTCTCAAGCTCGCCGGCGTGAACGAAACGATGCTCGAGATCCTCGACATCACGAACCAGTCGGAGCTCTACGACCTCTACGAGGACGTGAATCCGGCCGTCCGGAGTTTCCTGTCGTGACCGGATTCGGCAAGCGCCTGCCGCTCGGCGAAGCCCTCGTGCAGGAGGGCGTGCTGTCGCCGGAGCAGCTCAAGCTCGCCCTCGGCGAGCAGCAGTCGACCGGCCGCATGCTCGGCGAGCTGCTCGTCGGCACGGGCATCATCACGGGCCGGGCGCTGGTGCGTTCGCTCGCGAAGCAGCTCGGCGTGAAGGGATGCGTGCTGCGTCACGGCCTGATGGATCCGGAGCTGCTGAAGCTCATCGACGAGGAGGAGTGCGAGCGTCTGAAGATCGTGCCCATGTTCCGCGTGCGGAACGTGCTCACGGTCGCGATGGCCGAACCGCAGTCGCTCCCGCTCATCGACCGGCTCCAGCGCCTCACCGGCTGTCGCATCAACCCGGTGCTCGCCCTCGAAGCGAACATCAAGGAGTTCGCCCGCAAGTACGCCGGCGGGAACACGGACGTCGACGAGTTCCTCGCGTCGCTGTCGGAGTCGGAGGTCGAGGTCATCGACAAGGAGTCCGTCGACGAGGCGCCCGCGGCGGACATCGACAGCATGGTCTCCGGCAGTCCGATCGTGAACCTCATCAACGTCGCGATCCTCACCGCGGTGAAGGACGGCGCGAGCGACATCCACATCGAGCCCGACCGCAACGGCACCCGCATCCGCTACCGCATCGACGGCGTCCTCCGCAACCTCATGAGTCCCCCGCCGGGCATGCACGGCGCGATCACGTCGCGCGTCAAGGTCATCGCGAAGATGGACATCGCCGAGAAGCGTCTGCCCCAGGAGGGACGCACCCGCATCATGGCCGAGGGACGCGAGATCGATCTCCGCGTCTCCAGCATGCCGACCCTGCTCGGCGAGAAGCTCGTCATCCGCATCCTCGACAAGCGCAACCTGCACGTGAAGATGGAGGACCTCGGCTTCCGGTCGGCCAACCTCGAAGCCTTCAAGCGCATGCTCGGCAAGCCGCACGGCATGGCCCTCGTCACCGGTCCGACCGGCAGCGGCAAGACGACGACGCTCTACTCGGCGCTCGATCTGCTGCGCAGTCCCGAACGCAACATCGTCACCGTCGAGGATCCCGTCGAGTACCAGCTCGACCTCATCAACCAGATCCACGTCCGCGAGTCCATCGGGCTGTCCTTCGCGATGGCGCTGCGCAGCATCCTCCGACAGGACCCGGACGTGATCATGATCGGCGAGGTCCGCGACGAACAGACCGCCCGCGTCGCCGTCCAGGCCGCGCTCACCGGACACCTCGTCCTCGCAACCCTCCACACGAACGACTCGCCGAGCACCGTCGCCCGCATCGTCGACATGAACGTCGAGCCCTACCTGCTCTCCGGCGCGCTGAACGGCATCGTCGCCCAACGCCTCGCCCGCACCGTCTGCAACAGCTGCGCGACGAAGTACTATCCCGCCGACACCGTCCTCGCCGAGGCCGGACTGCGGGACATGCCCAACCGCACGTTCCGCAAGGGACTCGGCTGCGCGCAATGTCACAACAGCGGCTTCGCCGGACGACTCGGCATCTACGAGGTCATGGAGGTCAAGACCGAACTCCAGCAGCTCATCCATCGCGCGGCACCGGCGCACGAGCTCCGCGACGCCTTCCGCCGACAGGGCGGCGTCACGCTCGACCAGGAGGGCGTCCTCCTCGCGCTCGACGGACGAACCACCCTCGAAGAGGCGCTCCGCGTCACGCACGTCGAGAACGAGAACGTCCACGCGACGTCGTCGCCACGAACGTCCACGGCCGCCGCCATGGACGAGATCACGAGGGACGCGGCATGAAGACCATCCAGGCCCATCGCATCACCGCCACCGCCCGACCCGACGTCGAAGCCGCGCCCGATGCGCCGACGACGCGCCCGCCCGCGACCTCGCGCGACACGCGCGCCATGCCGAAGCCCGGCGCGACGCCCCGGCGCCGACGCACCCGGGAAGGGCGCCGACTCCCGACGCTCGTGTGGTTCTCCCGGCAGCTCTTCGTGCTGACGTCGAGCGGCATGCCGCTCGTGCAGGCGATCGCGTCGCTCGAGCGCCAGGCCGCCGATCCCGAGTGGCGTCAGACCCTCGCGAACGTGCGTCGGCGCGTCGAGGAGGGATCCTCCCTGGCCGACGCCCTCGCGCTGGACGAGACGTACTTCGACGCCGTGTTCGTGAGTCTCGTCTCGGCCGGGGAATCCTCCGGCCAGCTCCCGGCGATGCTCAACCGGCTCACCCGTCTCGGCCAGCAGCAGCTCCAGACGCGACGGGCCGTCGTCGGCGCGCTCGTCTACCCGGCCCTGCTCACGTGCGTCGCGGGCTTCGCCCTCGGCGCGATGATCATCTTCGTGCTCCCCCGGTTCGAGATGCTGTTCGAGACGCTGGCCATGCCCATGCCGCCGACCACCGAACTGCTCATGGGGCTCAGCGAGGTCCTGCGCGGGTTCTGGTGGATCATCATCCCGATGCTCGGCGTCCTCGTCGGTCTCGGCGTGTGGTACCTGAAGACCGAGGCGGGCGGGCGTCGGCTCGATGCGTTCAGCCTGCGGGCCCCGCGCGTCGGGCCGCTCGTGCGGAGCTTCGCGACCGCCCGCATCGCCCGTCTCATGGGCGTGCTCATCACCGCCCACGTTCCGCTCCTCGAAGCCATGCAGCTCGTGCGCCGGTCGCTCACGAACTCGCTCTACGTCGACCTCATGGAACGGGCCGAGGACGCCGTCGGGCGCGGGGAGTCGATCAGCGGCGCCATGAACGACCCGCACCTCATCCCCGCCTCCGTCTACGAGGCGATCCGCAGCGGCGAATCGAGCGGCCAGGTCGGCGAACTCATGCTCGACATCGCGGACTTCCTCGACGACGAGAACTCGACCACCATCCGATCCCTCACCAACATCCTCGAGCCCCTCATCCTCATCGTCCTCGGACTCATGGTCGGCTTCGTCGCCATCAGCCTCTTCCTCCCCCTCTTCGACCTCACCGCGATGACCCAGGGAGGAGGCGCCCAGTGACCCCGAACCGATCGCCCATCGGACTCGACCTGCACGCCGACGCCCTCCGCGCCGTGCAGCTCGTCGCGCCCGACGCGACCCGCCCCACCGTCGCCGGCACCCTCGTCATGCCCCGACGGAACGACGACCCCATGCCCGACGTCGATGAATTCAAGCGGTTCGTCGCCGCCCTCCAACGGCGCGGCTTCAGCGGGCGCGATCTCGTCGTCGCGGCACCGTCCGACGCCGTCGCGACGAGCGTCATCGCCGTCCCCCGACCCACCCGTGCCGAGGACCTCCCGCACCGCGTCGGCGAGGAACTGCTGCGCGCCACCCACTGGGACCCGGCGGCGAACGAGATCGCGTGGTGGGAGATCGGCGCGAGCGGACGCGGGAACGCGAACGTCGACGTCATGGCCGTCGCCTGTCCCCACCCGACCGCCGAGGCCCTGTTCGATCTCGTCGACGCCTCGGGACTCAACCTGCGGGCCATCGACATCGCCGGCGCCGCCGCCCAGCGCTGGAGTCACGCGACGACGGCGTCGGATCCCTGCCTCGCCCTCGTCGAGTTCACCTGGTCGGCGATGCGGGTGGTCGCGATGCACGATGATCTCTTCGTCTACGAGCGGAGCATTCCCGAGTGCGGGATCGCGAGTCTCTTCGAGGCCGCGGAGCGCGAGACGTCGCTGTCGGCGGACCTGCTCGAACTGGCGCTGCGTCCGGGTCCGGACGACGCGTCGCACCTGCCGTTCGCGCGATGCATCGCGGCGCACGTCGACCTCGCCGTCCGCGAACTCGGCATCGCGCTGTCGTACGTCGTGTCGCGCTACCCGGCCCTGAACGGGCGCCGGGTGACGGTCATCGGGCGCGGCGCGACGATTCCCGGACTCGTCGAGGGTCTCGACGAACAACTGCCCGTCGCGATCGGGCGGCCGGCGGCGGACGGGCCCGACGACGATCTGCGCCGCCTGGCGCCCGAATTCGCCGTCCCGGCCGGACTCGCCCTCTACCCGGCGGAGAGCTTCGCATGATCACCGTCAACCTCATTCCCGTGCATCGACTGGCGGCGCGCCGGCGACAGCGCGTCGTCCGCGCGTGGGTGATGACGTGCTCGACGCTCGTCGCCGCGGCCATCGTCTCCCTCGTCGTCTCGACCGGACCCATGCAGGCGGCGGCGGGCAGCGACGTGAGCGCGACGGCCGACGAGATCCGCGCCCGACTCTCCGCCGCGGCCGCGCAGCGGACGGAACTCCAGGACCGCATCCGCGACGCCGCGAGCCGCCTCACCGCGATCCGCCTCGTCTCGCCGCAGCCGGACTGGAGCGTCCTCATCGAGATGGCCGCGGCCGAGGCGGGCCCGCGCATCGCTCTCGCGCGATTCCAGCTCGACCCGATGGTCGCCCGCATCGAGACGCCGGGCGAGCCGGTCCGGGAACAGGTGAGCGGGTTCTCGGTCCGACTCGCCGGACACGGGCGCGAGGAGCGCGACGTCTTCGACTACGTGCTCCGCCTCGAGTCCGCGAACCTCTTCGCGGCCGTGTCGCTCGTCCGCTTCCGGCGCGAGGGATACCTCGGCGGCGAGGCGACCTCGTTCGAACTCCAGTGCGTCCTCAGCGCCGACGCCACGACCGCGAGGAACCCGTGATGTCACGCCCGCACCTGCCGATCCACCTCGCCGGCGCGTCGACCTGCGCCGTCCTGCTCCTCGTCATCTACGCCGTCGCGATCGGTCCGGCCCTCGCGACGGATCCCGGCGCGGCGGTCGACGAGGCGCACATCATCCAGGGTCGACTGTCGATGCAGCAGCTCGAACACACGGTGACGCAACTGCGTCGCCAGCTCGCGACGCTGAACCAGGAACTCGATGCCGCGCCGCTGGACATCGAGCGGGTCGCGAACGCGAACCGTCGCCTGGCCGCCCTGAACCGGCTCGCCGACGAGCGCGGGCTGACGGTCGACGCGATCGAGATCGGTCCGCCGCGGGAGGCGGAGCATTATCAGGTCGTGCCGATCGAGTTCACGGGCAGCGGCACGTTCACGGACGCGGTGCGCTTCATCGCCGATCTGCATGCGCAGATGGGCGACATCGCCGTGCAGTCCATGGAACTCGGCGCCACGGTGTCCGAGGGTCCGGGAACCGCCCGCCTGGTGGCAGACCTTGCGTGGTATGCGGTTCGCGGCGACCAGCCGGAACGCTGATCGCCGACGCGTCGCTTGACGCCGGTCACGGTGAATCGTCGGTTGACGATACCATGACCATCACCAACGAACGCAAGGTTCTCGTCGGCGTCCTCTCGGTCGCCGGTCTCATCCTCGGAGCCGATCGCCTGATGGGCGCGGGCACGTCCGGTCCGGACGCGGCGGCGGCATCGTCGCCGGCCGCGAACGCGACGCTCGCGCTCTCGGACCTCGTCGCGTCGATCACCGCCGACGACGCGACCGCGACGCCGCTCGCGGTCGAGCCGGCGCCGAGCGTGCTCGTCGCGGCCCGCCTGGACGCGCTCGCCTCGGACATGGACCTCGACCTGGCGACGGTGACGGATCGCTTCCAGCCGGCCGCCGGGTGGTTCGAGGACGCGTCACCGCCGCCCGCATCGGGCACGAACGAAGCCGATCCTGCGCCCGCCCCGCCGGCGGACCACGAGTTCGTCACCTCGCACCGGGTCTCGGCGGTGATGCTGGGTCGGACGGGCACGACGTCGGGCGCGATCGTCGACGGCCGGTTCATTCCGGTCGGCGGGACGATCGACGGCGCGACGCTGATCGGCGTGGAGCGGGACCGGGCGCGGTTCCGCATCGACGGCGAGGTGGTGGAGGGTCGCCTGGACCAGTCCCGATAACCCGCCCGCACAACCGGAACGCGCCGGTCGGGATCCCGACATTCCCGCAACGGTGACTCAGGTGGCATGGTGGAAGCGCCGATACGAGCGGCGGACCACGAAATGGTCGGCGCACGGACGCCCGACCGCAATCCAGGGCACCACTAGCGGGAAACACAGGCATGAACCTCCAGATGAACCATGACGGAACCATCACGCACCGTGCGTCGCACGCGGCCTCGCGTCTGCGTCGCCGGGCCTTCAGTCTCGTCGAGCTCGTCATCGTCGTCGTGATCATCGCGATCATCGGCGCGATCGCGATCCCCCGACTCAGCCGCGGCGCCGCCGGCGCCTCGGACTCGGCGCTCATCGCGGACCTCGCGATCCTGCGCAGCGCGATCGATCTCTACACGACCGAGCACGCGGGCACCGGGCCGGGCGCGACGATCGTGAACCAGCTCACGCTCTACAGCGACGCCGCCGGCGCGACCTCCGCGACGAAGACGGCGACGCACATCTACGGTCCGTACCTCCGGACCGTCCCGCCGCTGCCGGTCGGCACGAAGCGGGGCAAGAACGGCGTCTTCGTCGAGACCGTCGCCGCGAACAACCCCCCCGGCGGTGCCGCGACCGACGGCTGGTGGTACAACTCCGCGACCGGCGTGATCCGCCCGAACCTGGCCGCCGCCGAGACCGATGACGCCGGCGTCGCCTACAACGCCTATTGATGAGCCGCCCGCGATCGTCCGCCCGCGACGATCGTCGGTGCCGACCGCCATGCTGCACAACGTCATGCCGGCCCATCCGCACGCCACCGACCGTCCGCGACGGAGCACCACTGCTCCGGCGCGGACGGCGGTGCGCGCCGGGACGAGTCTCCTCGAGGTCGTCACGGTCCTCGCGATCGCGGCCGTCCTCATCCTCGTCGCCGCGCCACGCTACACCGAGTCCCTCGCCCGCTATCGCGTCGACATGGCGACCCGGCGCGTCGAGGCGGACGTCGCCTGGGCCCGGGCCCGGGCCGACTCGAAGTCACGCCCCTACACCATCGACTTCGACGTCGCGAACGGTCGGTACACCATCTACGACGGACTCTCCGACGTCGCGGCGACCGAGACGATCGTCGTCGACCTCACCAAGGGTCCCTACTACGCCAGGCTCCGGAAGGCCGAGTTCGGCGTCGCCCTCGATCCCACGCTCGTCATCAACGGGTACGGCGTCGCGAGCGAGACCGGCACCGTCGAGGTGAGCAGCGGCACGAAGGTGCGCGCGGTCGACGTCGAGGAGACCAAGACCGAGTCCGCCGAGAAGCCGGGCTGACCGATCGGAAGGCACGCCATGCGCACGACACCTTCGCGGACCCGGACCGCCCGACGCGGCCTCTCGCTCATCGAGGTCGTCTCGGCCCTCGTCATCACCAGCATCCTCATGCTCGCGATGGGGTCGACCATCGCCATCGCGACGAGCGCGATTCCCGCCGGACGCAGCACCGCCGAGACCACCATCCGCCAGCGCGACGTGATGGAGCGCATGATCGCCGACCTCCGGCTCGCGAACAGTCTCCTGAACCTCGACCGCGGCGCCGACATCACGTTCACCGTCCCCGACCGCAACGGCGACGGACAGGACGAGACCATCCGCTACGCCTGGACCAGCGATCCCGACACCTGCACCGCGACCGCCGGCGATCCGATCATCTACCAGTACAACGGCGGCACGCCCATCACCATCGCCAGGAGCGCCCAGGGACTCGGCATCACGACCCTGTCCCGCATCATGCCCGGCACCGGAAGCAGCGGGTCGGGCGGCGGCGGCGGCACCGGATCGGGCGGCGGCAGCGATCCGATGGGCGACGGCGGCTCCCCCGTCACGAGCGCCGAAGTGCTCCTCGTCGCGAACGACACGACGGACGTCGGCAGCACGCTGAACATCGAACTCGATCAGAACGACGACAACGGCGACGAGGCATGGCGGGTCGGCCAGTCGTTCAAGCCGGTGCTCCCGGCGAACACGACGTCCTGGGCCATCACCCGCATCGAGATCAAGGTCCGGCAACGTGTGGGCAAGGGACGGGTGACGGTCGAGCTCAAGCCGCTCCTCCTGAACATGCCGAACGAACTCCTGGTCATCAGCTCGAACGGAAAGAACGTCAAGGAGATGCCGTCGAGCCTCGACTGGGAGAGCTTCGCCCTGGCAGCAAGCGGACGCAGCCCGTCCGAGACCCTCGCCTTCACCGTCGAGACCGACCGGATCAGTGTGCTGGACGTCGGCGCCGAACGAAATGACGTCGCGCCGACCGGCTCCACGCTCTTCGCGACCGGCCAACCGTTGTTCTGGACGCCGCGCCCGGCCGGACAGGCCCTGCTCTTCCGCGTCTACGGCACCTACACCACGACCGGAGCACCGCTGTGGGCGGAATGACCTTCGGCCTCCCGACGCGATCGACTCGTCGTCACCGGCGCGGCATCACGCTGGTGGAGGCGATCATTGCGCTCGTGCTGGTCGCCGGGATGATCACGGCCGCGCTGAACACGGTCGCGTTCACCGCCCGTTCCCTGCGGATCCGGGCGACGATGTCGAAGGCCTCGATGCTCGCGCACCGCACGATGAACGAGGTCTTCGCGCTCGCCTACCAGGAACCCAACGCGACGCCGCAGTTCGGCACCGAGGCCGGCGAGCCGACCCGCGCCACCTGGGACGACATCGACGACTACCACATGTGGACGGAACTCTCGCCGACCGCCCGGGACGGCGCGCCGATCCCGGGCTACACCGGCTGGAGCGTCGGCGTGCAGGTGCACAAGGTCTCCACGATCGCGCCGGACGTCGTGTCGGCGTTCGAAGTCGGCCTCCGCCGCATCACCGTCGTCGTCAACGCGCCGAGCGGCGAGTCGGTGATCCTCAAGGCGCTGCGCTCGAAGCACAGCGGGATCGACGTCAAGTCCAGCGCCGAGAAGACCATCATCGCCGGCTTCGCCATCAAGCTCTCGCTCCGGACCGATCAGGACGCGAGCGTCGGGCAGGCGCTCCTTCTGAACCAGATCATGGACCCCGACGCATGAGCCGCCATGACCGACCGTCGCTGTTGATCGCCGTCCCTCGTCGCCGCGCGCGTCGCGGGTCGGTGTACATGCTGGTCGTGTTCGTGTCGATGCTGCTCATGGTGATCGGCGTCGGCGCGGTGCTCGCGAGTCGGGCGGACACGAAGCGGGCGACGCTTCAGCGCGACACGGCCGACGCCGCCCTGCTCGCCCAGGCCGCGGTGGAACTCGGCACGAGCGCCGTGTACGAATCGTCCCTCTGGCGGACCCTGCTGTCGAACGACACCTTCGGACCGGCCATGCCCTTCGGGCGCGGGACGATCCGGTGGAAGGTGATCGACGACGACGGCGCGCTCCTCGACGACTTCCAGGATCCCGTCTGGGTCCACGGGCGCGGGACGGTCGGCAGCACGACGTACACGATGCGGGTGCGCTGCACGTTCGGGCGCGGCGAGCCGTACACGACGATGAACGTGCCGATGTGGGGGAACGACTTCCTGGAAGTCGGCCCGGGCGCTTCGGTCTCGGTCTCGAACGGCCCGCTCTGTGCGCCGTGGAAGCTGTACAACTACGGCGTCGTCACCGGCAACGTCGAAGCCGGCTCGGTCGCCGGCGGCGGCACGGTGACGGGCACGACGACCGCCGCCACCGCCCGGACGTTTCCGCCGGCGAGCACGTTCGACACCTGGGCGAACGCCGCGACGGAGATCCCCTGGGCGACGGTCGCGGCCAACGGCAACGTGCTGTCGACGACCGTGCTCAGCGCCGGTGCGGCGCCATGGAGCGCCGCCGATCCCGCGGGCGTGTACTTCATCGACGTGCCCTCCCGGGCCGTCCTCACGATCCGGATCTCGCGCATCAGCGGCAGCCTGATCGTCAACCTGGGCTCCCAGGCCGATCTCATCATCGACGCGCCGATGACCTGGCAATCGTACGACGGGAATCAGCCGATCCTGCTCGTGCGCGGCAACCGTGCGGACATCACCATCGCCTGCTCGTCGTCCTCGGTCATCCGCGAATCGATCGTCGGCAACCTCAATCCGCCCGGCTCGCCGTACGCCGGCGCCACCGACAACGACACCGCCGACCTCTACTCGCCGACCCTCGCCGGCCTCATCGCGATCTGGAATCCGAGCGGCGTCACCACGATCGGCAACGCCACCTCGATTCGAGGCATCGTGATGGTCGAGGGCGAAGTCGTCCTCGGCGCCTCGAGCCTCGGCACGCCGTCGGTGACGTTCAACTACGACGCGGCCATCGCGGCGAACCCGCCCGCAGGCTTCACCGGCACCAGCGCCACCGGCGTCGTGCCGTCG
>JAGQOI010000087.1 GCA_020427625.1 Phycisphaerales bacterium
AGGACATGGCCCTGCTCCGCGACCTCCTGTCGCGCATGGACCAGCCCGAGGTCGCCGGCGACCGGGAGATCGAGATCGTGCTTCTCCGGCACGCGGACGCCGACGAGGTGTCGCGCATCATCGGCCAGCAGTTCCCCAAGTCCGGCGGCCAGGGCATCATCATCACGCCCGACATCCGCACCGGCAGTCTCATCGTCAACGCGCCGCGCCAGCAGTTCGCGCAGGCCCGCGCGCTCATCGAGCGCCTCGATGCGCCGAACGCGTCGGACGAGACGATCATCCGCATCTTCGAACTCGATGCCGCCCGCGCGGGCGACGTCGTGAACCTGCTGCGCGAGACCCTCCAGCTCGACGCCTCCGGCGAGACGCGGGGGATCACGATCCGTCTCGACGACCTCGACGGTCCGGCGGTGGAGGTGCAGGCGAAGATCGTCGCCGACCTCCGTTCGAACAGTCTCGTCGTCACGGCGACGGAGGAGTCGTTCCCGGTCATCGAGACGCTCATCCGGCGGGTCGACTCGGTGCCGGCGTCGAACCCCGTCGAGTACCGCATCCGGCCGCTCGAACACGCGATCGCGATGGACGTGTCGTGGACGCTCGAGCAGTTCATGCGCAACAGCGTGCAGCCCGGCCAGCCGGCGCCGCGGATCGACTACAACCGCGTCGAGAACCAGCTCATCATCGCGGCGACCGCCGACCAGTTCGAGCAGATCGAGAAGATCCTCGCCGAGATCGACGTGCCGTCGCAGAACCAGCGGACGACCGACTTCGTGCCGCTCCAGTTCGCCGACGCCGCGAAGATCCAGGAGGCGCTCGCGGTCTTCTACGGTCCGACGGCGATCGAGGCCGACACGCCGGGCAAGCTCAACGTGCGCATCGTCGCCGATCCGGCGACGAACAGTCTCGTGATCTCCGCCGACGAGAACGAGTGGGCGGGCATCCGGTCGCTGCTCGGCAAGCTCGACAGCGAGGAGTACGACGCATCGCTCCAGTTGCGCGTCCTGCCGCTCGTGTATGCCGACGCCTCCTCGGTCGCCGCGGCCCTGAACGAGGCGTTCCAGAGCAACGGGCAGGATCGGAACCGGCGCGGGCGCGACACCGGGCGCAACGCCGCGCCGCCGCCGCCGAACGCCGGCGGCGACGCGGCGGACCGTCGCGACTCGGCCGCGCCGACCGTGCTGCTCCAGGCGGACGAGTGGGTGCGGGCGTCGGCCGAGCCGATCACGAACTCGGTGATCGTCTCCGCGAACCGTCAGAACCTGCTCAAGATCGAGCGGATCATCGAGCAGCTCGACGTCGCCGACTACGCGACGCTCCCGCCGCCGCAGCTCATTCCGGTGACGCGGGGGAACCCGGGCGAGATCGCCGAGGCGCTGCGCTCGCTCTACGACCAGCAGGGCGGGCGCGATCGCGGGCGCAAGGGTCTGCGCATCGTCGCCGATGCCGCGTCGAACACGATCATCGTGCGGGCCGAGGAGGACGAGTTCAAGCAGATCCGGTCGCTCGCCCTCGCGCTCCAGCAGGAGTTCGAGAACCAGGGCCTCGCCGTGCACGTCATCCGGCTCGTCGCCGCGCCGGCGGCCCGGGTCGCCGAAGCGATCCGCGAGGCGTTCGGCGCGAAGGCGAGGCAGTCGAACCAGCCGCTGTCGATCGAGGTCGACGCGGCGGGCAACGCGCTCATCGTCGCGTGCACGCTCGGTCTCTACGACGAGATCGAACTCGTCGTGCAGGAACTCGACAACCTCTCGCCCGCCGCCGGTCAGGGCATCTTCATCATCGAACTCCAGAACGTCGCGCCGGAGGCGGTGAAGTCGATGATCGAGACGATCGGCCTGCACCAGCCGGCCCGTCCCGACTCGACGTCGCGCCTCGTCACCGAGCCGATCAAGGTGAGCGTCATGCCCGGGCGTCGGGCGGTGATGATCGTCGCCAATCCCGTCGACCGCGACACGCTCGTCACGCTCGTGAAGTCCATCGACGCCGAGCCCGCCCTCGCCGAGGCGCAGGTGCGGATCGTGCGTCTCCGCAACGCCGAGGCCGCGGCCCTCGTCACGATGCTCGAAGAGGTCCTCGATCCCGCCCGCCAGCAGTCGCAGACCGCGCTCGCGATGGCGATCCAGGAACAGGTGCGACGACTGTCCGTCCGCCGCGACGGCGTGCTCGACCGGCCGCTCGCGCTCGACCTCACCGTCCCCATCCGACTCATCGCCGACGCCGGCATCAACGCCGTCGTGATCAGTTCGACCGCCGGCAACGTCGCGGCCCTCGAGGAACTCGTCTCGATGTTCGACGCCCTGCCGGTCACCGATGCGGTGACGGTGCAGTTGTTCCCGCTCGAGAACATCGCGGCCTCGGACTTCGCGCGGATCGTCCGCGAGATGTTCGACGCCGGTGCCGCGCTGGGACGAACGCCCGGACGGGACGTGCAGGCGGTGCCGAGCGGCACGGTGGGTCTGGCCCTGAGCGAGGGCGTCGCGTTGTCGGTGGACGAGCGGACGAACACGGTCATCGTCGCCGGCAAGGAGGAGGCGGTCGCGCTGGTCGAGGTGCTGTCGAAGCGCGTCGACTCGGACATCGCCGCCGGGTGGGTCGAGCCCCGCGTGATCGCGCTGCGGTTCGCCGACGCGACGGACCTCGCCCGGACGCTCGACGCGATTCTCGTCCAGGGCGCCCAGGACCTGCCGCAGGCGAACCCGCTCCAGCGCCAGATCGCGCGTCTGCGGATGGCCCGCGGTCGCCAGGGCGGCGTCATCGAGTCCGACGTCTTCCAGCCGATGACGCGCTTCGTCATCCGCGCCGAACCGCAGCTCAACGCGTTGATCCTCGTGGGGACGCCGGTGAACCTCGACCTCGTCGGCGAACTCGTCGCGATGCTCGACACCGAGGCGGCGAGCCCGAGCGCGGTCGTGCGGATCTACCCGGTCGAGCACGCCTCGGCGACGCGGGTCGGCGAGACGCTCACCCGTCTCTTCGCGCAGCAGGTGGATTCGAAGGCGATCCGGCCCGAGGATCGCGTGATCGTCCAGGCGGACGAGCGCACGAACGCGCTCATCGTGACGACGAGCCCGCGCAGCTTCGTGGTGTTCGAGACGCTGCTGGAGACGCTCGACCGCGAGGTCGCGCCCGATCTCCGCGAGATCCGGCGCATCACCGTCGAGCACGCGTCGGCGTCGCGCCTCGCGACCCTCGTCCAGCAGATGATGGACGCGCGGCTCGAACGTCTCAAGCGCGTCCAGCCCGAGACCGCCGAGCTCGAACGCGCCACGATCATCGCCGACGCCCGGACGAACAGCCTCATCGTCGCCGCGGGCAACGAGTCGTACGAGGTCGTCTCGCGCCTCGTCGCCGATCTCGACGACGTCGACCTCCTCGACCAGGCGCTCGTGCACGTCGTGACGGTGCAGAAGGGCAACGTCGAACGGATGGCGGACGCCGTCGAGCGCATCATGGAACGTCGCTACGCGGACGTGCCCGACGACGTCCGGCAGTCGCAGCGCCCGCTCGTGCTGACCGACCCGCGCACGAGCAGCCTGCTCGTCGCCGCGAGCCCGGAGGACGTCGCCGCGATCGAGGCGCTCGTGGCGCGGCTCGAAGCGGCGCCGATGAACCCGGCCCTGGCGCTGCACGTCGTCCCGCTGTCGAGCGGCGACCCGGAGCGCCTCGCGCCCCGTCTCGAGCAGCTCATGCGTCAGCGGGCGGAGTCGCTCGGCGACGCGAGCACGCCGCTCGACGACGTGTCGATCGAGCCCGACCCCGCGTCGCGGAGCCTGATCGTCGCGTCGACCGAGGAGAACCTCGCGGTGATCCGCGATCTCATCGGCGCGCTGGCGCGGGCGGAGTCCGGCGTGTCGCCCGACGAGATCGAGATCATCCATCTGGCGTCGCAGGACACGGAGAGCGTCGTCGAGATGGTGAACGAGCTGTACGTCGACGAGGCGAACCGCGTG
>JAGQOI010000088.1 GCA_020427625.1 Phycisphaerales bacterium
GCGTCCGCGCCACCGATTCCGCCGACGGGTTCCGACGATGCGGTTCCGGCCGCCGGGTCCGGGTCGTCGTCCCGCGCGGTACCATGGCCCGCATGCCTGAGATCACCTCGACGCGCCTCATCGTCGGCATGGAGATCCACGTCGAACTGTCGACGCGGAGCAAGATGTTCACCCGGGCCGCGAACCCGGCGCACCCGGACTTCCAGGACGCGGCTCCGAACACGCTGGTCGACCCGGTCGTCGCCGCGCTGCCGGGCGTGCTGCCGGTGATGAACCGTCGCGCCGTCGAGTACTCGATGATGGTCGGTCTCGCCTTGCATTGCCGCATCGCGGAGTTCAGCAAGTGGGATCGCAAGAACTACTACTACCCGGACCTGCCCAAGGGCTACCAGATCAGCCAGTACGATCTCCCGCTGTGCGTCGACGGGTATCTCGACCTGCCGGACGAGGGCGAGGGGTCGCGGCGCATCGGCATCATCCGCGCGCATCTGGAGGAGGACACGGGCAAGCTCGGGCATGAGCTGCCGGGCGGGCGCGACTACGCGGGCTCGCTCGTCGACCTCAATCGCGCCGGCACGCCGCTGCTGGAGATCGTGACGCAGCCCGACCTCGCCTCCGCGGACGAGGCGGTCACGTTCGGGCAGGAGCTGCGATCGATCTGCCGCTTCCTCGGCGTCACCGAGGGCGTCATGCAGCGCGGCCACATGCGGTTCGAGCCGAACATCAACGTCGTCATCACGACGTCGGACGGGCACGAGTACGCCACGCCGATCGTGGAGATCAAGAACCTGAACTCCTTCAAGGCCGTGCGCGGCGCCATCGAGCACGAGTTCGTCCGCCAGGTCGAGCAGTGGAAGATCGACGGCATCGTCCAGGGTCCGGGCGCGAAGTCGACGCGGGGCTGGGACGATCTCGCCGGGCGCACCGTCCTCCAGCGCGAGAAGGAGGATGCGCACGACTACCGGTACTTCCCCGACCCCGACCTGCCGCCGGTCGTCGTCGACGACGCCTGGCGCGAGCGCGTCGCGGCCGAGGTGCCGGAACTCCCGCTCGAACGACGCGCGCGGTACGTCGAGGACTACAGTCTGCCCATGAAGGACGCGCGGGCGCTCGTCGACGATCGCGACGTGTGCTTCTTCTACGAGGCCTGCATCGAGGCGACGATCGCCGGCATGGGCGCGGCGCCCGAGCCGCGGCACGCGGGTCGCGAGGCCGCGAAGATCCTCCTCAACGCCGGCGCGAAGCGGGCGAACGAACTCGGCATCGGCATCCACGAACTCGGCATCACGCCCGACCAGGTGGCGCAGCTCATCGGGCTGCGCGACGCGGACCGGATCGGCTCCTCCGCGGCCGACGTGCTGTTCGGTCACCTGTGCGAGTCCGACGCCGACGCGCTGGCGATCGCCGAGCGCGAGGGTCTGCTCCAGGTGCGCGACGAGGGTCAGTTGGAGACGTGGGTGCGAGCGGCGATCGACGCGCAACCCGATGCCGCGCGGGACTTCGCGGGCGGCAAGGATTCCGCCGTCGGTCGTCTCGTCGGTGCCGTCATGAAGGCAAGCGGCGGCCAGGCGGACGCGAAGGCGGTGCGGGCGATGCTCACGAAGACGCTGCGCGGGTGATGCGCGGGTTCACGACGCGACGCGCGGTGACCGCGTGCTCATTCGCCCGAGTCCACCCCGCAGGTCGTCTCGCCGGAGTCATTCACGGCGAAGAAGAACGCGCCTCCATCATCGATGTTGAACAGACCACCGCCGTGAGTTTCCCGATGCGCCTTGCCTTCGTTCCGGAGCGATCCGCCCGCACGCGCTGGGAGGACCGACGCGAGGATCCCGATGAAGCCGTCAACGCCGGGCTCGCCGTCGCTCGCGGGCGGGAGCCCGCCGATCTTCGTGCCGTAGAGGCGGGCCGATGCCGCCGCGAGTTGGTGCCGGTAGTAGGCGGGATTGAGCATCGCGCCGATGGAGTGGCGTCGACCGGGGATCGGCCAGGACGACGGCGACACGATTCTGCGCCACGCCATCGAGCCGCGCCGCATCAGGGCGCTGACGTCGTGACGCACCGTGTCCGAGGCTCGGACGAGGT
Source organism: Phycisphaerales bacterium (assembly GCA_020427625.1). Taxonomy (GTDB): domain Bacteria; phylum Planctomycetota; class Phycisphaerae; order Phycisphaerales; family SM1A02; genus JAGQOI01. The sequence continues at coordinate 2,083 of JAGQOI010000088.1, forward strand.
CGCCGCTGCAGGGGAGGATCGCCGCGTTCGAGGTCGGCATCTCCTCGACGAGCGGCTCGTCGGTGAGTGTCTGCCAACTCCACATCGGTATGGCGTCACCACTGAAGAACCGCGATTCCGAGGTGCAACTTCCGAAGATGAGCAGCACATCGCCGGGCAGGTCGCCCGCCAGGTCGCGCGAGTCGGCGAAGCAGAGTTGTCCGAGGAACACCGCCGGATGTTGCTCGTGGATCGGCCACGGCCGCGACACGGGCCAGTA
>JAGQOI010000089.1 GCA_020427625.1 Phycisphaerales bacterium
CGCCTCAGGACGGCGAGGTCGTCAACGGCCCGCGCCTCCCCGACGGGCGGGTGCGTCTGCGCATCACGCTCGAACTCGGGTCGTCGGACCTGCTCCAGAACAGCAACAATCCGCGGTTCGACGACGCGATCGCCCGCCGGCGCCAGGACGAGGCCGAGATGGTGCGCCGCCTGTACACGACCTCGCGCGCGACGGAGATCTTCACCGTCGACGAGGAATCCGATCCCGTCGAATCGCATCCCGCCATGATCGAACTCCGGCGCTGGATCGCCCGCGTCGAGCGCGGCGAGGCGCTGCTCGACCGCAACCTGCTCGCCGGGCTCGAGTCCGTCCGACAGGCGCTCTTCACCGAAGCCTACGGGCCCGGACCCGAGGACGAACGCCAGTACCTGCTCGCCGTCTGCGAGGCGTACACGACGCTCCTCCGCGAGTTCGTCTCCCGCGAGGCGCGGTAGGGACGACGTGTCCCCGAACCGATCCGGACGGACGCGACCCGATCGCACCGCGATGCGATACTGGGGTGATCGGAGGGCAGGTCATGAGCCAGATCACGATTCGGTACGGCGCTCCGGAGCCGCGATGGTCGGTGCTGCGAACCACCCTCGCCGGCGGCGTCGCGCTCGTCGTCGCGGGCGTCGGGACGGCGGTCCTGTTCCACCTGTCATCGGCGCCGTGGCCGATCCTGGCGGGCGCCATCGCGTACCTCCTCATCTCCTACGTCGTCATCCCCCAGCCCGATACCGATGACCTTGGCCTGTGCGGCTACTGGTGGAACGACCTGTCCAGCTTCTCCGACAACATCAATCGCGGCGTGCTCCGCTGGATGATCATGCTTCTGCCCGGGCGCCTGATCGCCGAGTCCCTCGTGCGCCTCCTGCTGCTCGGACTCGGGCTCGTCACCGGAAGCGATGGGCGCGATGGCGCACGCGAGTGAACGGTCGGCCGATCTCGCGCCGTCGGCGTCCGAACGTGAGGCGGGTGCGGCCCGGGGCGTACGCGGGGCGATCGTTCATCCCCATTCGCTCAACAGCGTCGCGAGGTCCTGTTCGTCGACGGCGCCGTCGTCGTTCAGGTCGGCGGGATCTCGGGCGCCGTCGCCCCACGCGGCGAGCAGCATGGCGAGGTCGTGGTGACCGACGCGTCCGTCGGCGTCGAGGTCGCCGATGCCGGAGTGCGTGAGCGGCGACGAGGACGCCTGGGCGAAGCGGACGACCGCGTTGACGTCCGCGAAGTCGCCGGACGGGACGCAGTTGCCCGAGCCGAAGTCCTGGATCGCGATCGACGCGACGCCGCCCGCGTAGGTGGTGTCCGGGGCCGAGAGCTGCGCCTCGGGGAACGGTTCGCCGGGGCGCCACACCCGCGCGCTGACGACGCCGTCGAAGACGTCGAGCTGGAGGTAGTGTTCTTCGAGCGGGCCGTACGGCATCGCGACCTGTCCGCCGCGGAGGAAGACGATGGCGCCGGGCACGTCGCCGCGGAAGAGCTCGAGGCGTCCGCCGCCGCAGGTCGAGAAGGAGGCGACGTAGCCCTTGATGCCCGTCAACTGGTCGGCGAGCGCGACGGCGAATCGTCCCGGACCGTCGAACGCGATCAGGCGGGCGCGGACCGATGCGCCCGAGGCGAAATTGATCGGAACCCGGGCGGACGAGATGGCCGGCGATGCGCCGGGGGGCATCTCGATGACGAGGTCGCCGTCGCTGACGTCGAAAGCCGAGGCGAACGCCGGCGACGCCGTCCACAGGACCGGCGTGCCGTCGACGGCGCTGCCGTCGTTGAAGTCGTCGAGCCAGGCCTGCGCGCCGGCCGATCCCGTGAGCGCCGCCGCGAGCGCGGCCATGGGAAGTGATCTGTTCATGACGATCGTCCTTTCGTGTGGGAGCGCCGCGCGGGCGCCGAGGTGCGACGGACGAAGGGCCGGCGGGTCTGATCGCCGCGTGCGCCTCGCCCACTGCACAAGTGCCCGGACGCGACGTCACCCCTCGCGCGTTTCGCACGGACGTCGGCGGCGACGGCGATGATCCGCGCTACGGGCGGCCGTCTTCGCCGATGCGCGCGAGCAGCCGCTCGGCCTGCGTGAGTCCCAGCGCGCCGGGAGCCGAGCAGAGCACGCGATGGTGTCGGGTGTCGAGCACCTTGACGACGCCGGTCTCGGCGCCGAGCGGGCCGAGCAGGGCGAACCGCAGGTCCAGCGCGTCGATCTGATGATCGACGGACTCGCGCTTCGATCCCGTCACGTCGAAGGTCAGGAACCGGACCGTGTCGCCGCGATGCTGCAAAGCCAGCTTCGCGAAGCCCGGCGTGCAGACGCGCGCGATCGGACACAGGTCGTGGTGAAACGTGATGAGCGCGAGATCGGATCGGCTCAGGCCGGCGACGTCGTCCGGCGCCGCGATCAGCGGCTGCGTCCGCCGCGCCCGCACGAGGAGTTGAAGCACCTCGTCCGCCTGCCATTGGGCCGTCGCGAGTTCGCCTTCGGTGCGCGCGAGGCGAGACCCCAGCACGATGCACGACACCCCGAGCGCTGCGGCGACGAGCAGGCCCGCCGCGACCGGCGACGTCAGCCGGGAGCGCCAACGACCGGGTCGACCGGTGCGCCCGGCGATCGTGCGCACGTCGGGGTCGTCCATCGACGCCAGGAGCCTCGCGCGGACGGGCTCGTCGAGGGCCGGGCGCGGCACGTCCGGTCCGAGGTCGCGCAGCAGTTCGTCGAAGTGCTGATCATCGTGATCGTCGGGCATGTTCATCGAAGGCAATCCCAGCAATGGGCCATGGCCGCGCGCAGCCGTGAACGCAGGCGATAGAGACGCGTCTCGACGCCCTTGGGCGTCGTGCCGAGTTCGACCGCGATGCAGGCCTGCGATCGACCGGCACGGTAGAACGCGTAGAAGAGGTCCTGGTCCGCCTGGTCCAGTTCCGTCACCGCCAGGTACAAGGCCTGCACGCGACGCGCCCGGCCCTCGTCGATGGCCGGCGCGCCGACGGATGCGTCGCGCGGCGGCGCGTCGCGGGCGAACGGTGCCCGGTGGATGGCGTCGCGGCCGCGACGGAGCGATCGCAGTTCCCGCCGGATGACGTTCTGCACGACGCCGCGCAGCCAGGCACGCTGACGGTCCGCATCGGCGGGCGGCGCGGCGTGGGCGATGGCGATGAGCAGCGCCTGCTGGACGACATCCTCGGCCAGGTGTGTCCGATGACCGAGGCGGGCCAGTGCGAAACGATAGAGTCCGTCGAGTTCGCCGGCGACCGTCTGCCGGATCGGCGCGCACGCGACGACCCGATCCGGACCGATGCCGGACGATGCGTCGATCGATGCGGAATCCTCGTGTGCGGTCATGCCCCTCGCGTTTCGCGGCGGCGCCAATGGCGGTCCTGAATCGCCGGCGGATTCCACCCCGCGGCTCACCCCATTGTGCCCGATGGCGGCCGCACCCCTCGCAGAAAATGCCCGGCGCGGCCATCAGGCGTTCGCGCCCGGACCCCGACGTAGTCCTCCGGACCGGTACGATGTCGGACATGACGACGCACCGCGACCAACCGTTCCTCGTCGTGCTCGGCGTGGCGCAGGATGCGGGCGCGCCGCAGGTGGGGTGTCGCGGGGCGTGCTGCGCGTCAATGGACCCGACGCCGCGCCGGTACGCGGCAGCGCTGGCGATCGTCGACCCGTCGGACGGCGGCGGTCGGTGGCTCATCGATGCGACGCCGGACTTTCGCGAACAGATGCGGCTGCTCGATGCGATCGCGCCGGCCGAGGCGCCGGCCGCGCTGTCGGGCATCCTGCTCACGCACGCTCACATCGGTCATTACACGGGACTCATGTTCCTGGGTTGCGAGGCGATGGGCGTGTCCGGGTGGCCGGTGCACGTGATGCCGCGCATGCGGGCGTTCCTGGAGTCGAACGGTCCGTGGGACGAGCTCGTGCGTTCGGGCGCGATCGTGCTCCGGTCACTCGCGGCGGACACATCGCTCGCGTTGAGTGCGCGGGTGCGCCTCACGCCGCTGCTCGTGCCGCATCGGGACGAGTATTCGGAGACGGTGGGATTCCGGATCGAGTCGCCGGGCTGGTCGGCGTTGTGGATTCCGGACATCGATGCGTGGGACGATTGGGATGGGCACCCGGGGGATCGTCGTCTGGAGGCCGAACTGGCGCGGGTGGACGTCGCGTATCTGGACGGCACGTTTCATGCCGACGGCGAGATCGTCGGTCGTGATGCCTCCAGGATTCCGCACCCGCGGATGGTGGAGACGATGTCGCGCCTGTCGGGGGCGTCGTCGTCGGAGCGGGCGAAGGTGCGGTTCGTGCATCTGAATCACACGAACCCGGCGCTGGACGGCGCCGGCGTCGTGGCGCGGGCCGTCGACGCGCGCGGATTCGGCGTCGCGACGCAGGGTGAGGTGTTCCCCCGCGTCGCGACGCCGCCCGCGTGATCGATCAGGGATTACCTGCCGCCGCCGGTGGTTCCGGTGCCGCCGCCGCGACCGCCTCGTCCGCCGCGACCGCCGCGGCCATCGCCGCCGTCTTCACCGTCGCCGCCTCGGGCGCCGCGTCCGGTGTCGGCGTCCTCTTCGGGCTGGAAGAGGGCGTGACCGTTCTTCTGGAGTTCGTCGAGGCGGGCGACGATGGCCTTGGCCTGGCCGGCGTCGCCGTCGAGGATGGCGAGTTCGAGTTTCAGGGCGTCGGTCGCGGCGTTGATGAGGTGACGCCGGAACTCGGTCTCGTAGGCGGCCTGGTTGTCGCCGAAGCGGGCCTTCGCATTGGCGGACATCCGCTCGCGGCTC
>JAGQOI010000090.1 GCA_020427625.1 Phycisphaerales bacterium
CGTCGGCTCGCCGCGGGCGCTGGAGCGCATCGCCGGTCTCGCGGCTCAGCTCCAGGATCAGCTTCCGGCCCAGCCCGGAACCGTGCGCTACATCGCGCTGCCGACCGCCGTCGACGCCGACACCGTCCGGGATCTCGTCGAGGCGACCCTCCGGCAGATGTCGGGCGGGCGTCAGGGCATGGCGTCGCGGGTCTCCGTGCTCGCCGACGACCTCAACAACGCGCTCGTCGTCGTGAGCAACGCGATCGACTTCGAGACGGTCGGGGATCTCGTCGCGGCCCTGTCCAATCCGCCGCGCATGGACGAGATGATCGTCAAGGTCTATCCCCTCACGATGATCACCGCCGAGCGGGCGGCCGAGAGCGTGCGCACGCTCGTGTCGGGCGGCGTGAGCGAGCGGGATCGCCGGCGCAACCGCCAGGCGGACCGGATGCGCGAGCTCGCGCTGCGTCTCATGGCGGGCGGCGACTCGATCGAGGCCGTGTTCGATCCGAACCGGGTGTCGGTCGCGTCGGATGCGCAGACGAACTCGATCATCGTGATGGGTCCGACCGGCGCGGTGGGCTTCATCGACCGCTTCGTCGAGCTGCTCGACCAGGCGCCGGTGAACGCGCAGGCGACGTTGAAGACCTTCGCGCTGCATCACGCGACGGCGTCCGATCTGCGCGAGACGCTGCGGGACATGTTCCGCGCCCGCTTCCGCAGCATGCGCGACCGGCTCGGTCCGGGCGCGATCGAACCGGACTTCGGCGCCGACGATCGCACGAACACGCTGCTCGTGACGGCGTCGCCGGAGCAGCTCGCGGAGGTCGAGACGCTCATTGCGCAGCTCGACGTCTCGCCGGGCGAGGAGCGGTTCGCGCTGCGGATGATCGAACTCCAGGCCGCCCGGCCGACCCAGGCCGCGGAGATCCTGCGGCAGGTCGTGCTCGGCACGGACCAGAAGCGGCGCACGTCGACGCTCATCGTGCCGAGCGATGATTCGGGCGTGCTCATGGTCCGCGCGTCCGACGCGGTGTACGCCGAGATCGAGTCGGTGCTCCGCGAGATCGACCGCACGCCGACGTCGACGTTCAAGGTGCGGACGCTCACCCTCGAGCGGGCCGACGCGACGATGGTCGCGCAGGCCATCCAGAAGTTCTACGACGATCGCGCGAAGATCGCCTCCACCGGGCGTGGCCGGCGCGAGCAGGGCCGCCGGATCTCGATCGTGGGCGACACGAACAGCAACACGCTGCTCGTCGCCGCCGCGGACGAGGACTTCGAGGAGATCCGCGACCTCATCACCCGCTTCGATTCCGAGGAGGCGAACCGGTCGCTCGAGTACCGCGTCTTCACCCTGCGGCACGCGAAGGCGACGGAGATCGAGAGCACGGTCAACGATCTCATCAACGACCTCACGTGGAACCAGCCGTTCTTCTGGGACGGGCGGGGGGGCGGCGGCGGATCGACCCGCGACAAGTTCGCGATCCGGGCCGACGAGCGTCTCAACGCCCTCATCGTCACCGGCGAAGGCGACAAGTTCGACGTCGTGCAGCAGATGATCGACCTCCTCGACGCGCCGCCGTCGGCCGACCGGATGAAGGTCGTGCGGGTGTATCCGATCCAGCATGCCGACGTCGACGTCGTGCGGCAGGTCGTGGAGCAGAGCTTCAACGACGCGCAGAGCCGCATCCCCTGGTGGCGCCGGGGCAACGAGACCGGCGACGTGCAGGTCATCGTCAACGCGCCGACCCGCACGCTCATCGTGCGGGCGGCGGAGGCCCGTCAGACCGACATCGCGGCGCTCATCGAGTCCGTCGATTCCTCGATCGCGATGCCGGGTCACGAGACGCAGGTCGTTCCCGTCGAGTTCGCCGAGGCGTCGGAGCTCGCGCGATCGCTCACGCAGTTCCTCGAACAGCGGACGAAGGCGGGCAACGCGACGGCGTCGACGGCGACCATCGTCGCGAGCCGCTCGATCCGCCTCCTGCGCCGGTTCCAGTCGAACCGGCGCCGGAGGAGTTCCCCGGCGTGCCGCTCTGCGGATTGCCCCTGGCATTCGCCCAGGAATTATCAGCATCCTTCAACGGCGAGCCATTGCTGGCCGCATTGTAGGTATCCTGAATCGACAGGGTCACC
>JAGQOI010000091.1 GCA_020427625.1 Phycisphaerales bacterium
TGGGCTGCCGCGCCGCCCTCGACGCCGAACGCTGGCTCGGCGCGCAGGGCATCGAGTAGCGACCCCGGACGACCGACGAGTCGCCGCGCCGATCCGATCCGCCGGGCGTTCCGCCGGGCGTTCCGCCGGGCGTTCCGCCGGGCGTTCCCGCGCAGCGTGCAGGACCTGCACCCGCCCGACGACGCGCCGTAGGATCGCTTCAGGCATGGGGCGCGGGCCGCACGGGGCGGACCGTCGCCCGCACGCCGCGGAGCGAACATCATGAGACCCGTCATCACCGTCGCGCTCGTCGCCGGCCTCACCCTCGCGTCCGCCGGGACGGCGAGCGCCGGTACCCTCGTCAACTCGCAGCCGGTCGTCGGCGGCACGATGCGCGAGTCGCATCTCTGGATCGATCCCGGACCGAACGGCGACGACTCCGATCTCGACACCATCTGCTGGACCGACTTCGTCCTCACGGTTCCGAAGACCATCGATCATCTCGAGTGGTGGGGCACCGGCGTGAGCGAACTCGGCTTCCGCATCGAGATCTGGCCGCAGGACCCGAACACCGTCGCGTACCAGCCCCTCGGCTTCTTCTACTACGGCGGCGGCAACCCGCCGCCGTCGCCCACCGTGTCGTTCGAGACGAATGCGATCACCGCGACGCCCGGACCGGGCGGCCTGACCCACTACACCCTCGAGGTGCCGACCCCGTTCACCCTTGCCGCGAACACGCCCGGCAACGTGCGCTGGTTCATCAACGTCGTCGGACTCAGCGAGCAGTATTCCGCGGCCTGGAAATGGGCGCGAGGCACGGGCGCGAGCAATGTCACCGCCCGATGGCTGCACGGCAGCGGCGGACCGGTCTTCCAGGTGCTGGGCGAGGGTCGGGCGCTGGTCATCGGCGATACGTCGCCGGACTGTGCCGCGGACCTGAACGGCGATCAGGTCGTCGACAGTACGGACCTCGCGACCCTGCTCGCGCAATGGGGCGGCCCGGGCAGCGCGGACCTGAACGGCGACGCCGTCGTCGACGCGGTGGACCTCGGGACCCTGCTCGGCGCGTGGGGGGCGTGCCCGTAGCGGATGTCCGTAGCGGATGCCCGTGGCGGAGGTTTGCAGCGAGGTTCGTGGCTGCTGTCCGTCAACGGTGGGGAGGCGTCGTCGCCTCGCGCCCACCTCGGGCGAAGTCGCCTGATACACTCCCGCCATGCCGATTCCCCGTCTGCATGTGAACGACACGGCGCTGCTGGTCATCGACGTGCAGGAGCGTCTGATGCCGCCGCTGGTCGATCGGATGCGTCTCGCGGGCAACTGTGCGATCCTCCTGCGGATGGCGGCCGAGCTGGATCTGCCGTACGTCGTGACGGAGCAGTACGTGAGCGGCCTGGGGCGGACGGTTCCGGAGGTCGCCAACGCGATGTCCGATCCGGCGTCGCGGGTGGAGAAGACGCGATTCAGCGCCTTGGTGGATGTCGTCGACGAGCAGTTGCGTCAGTGGCGGACGACGAACGTGCTCGTGTGCGGGATCGAGGCGCACGTCTGCGTGCTCCAGACCGTTCTCGATCTGCAAGCGACGGGTCGGCAGGCCTTTGTGTGCACGGACGCGATCTCGGCCGGCCAGCGCGACCAGATCGAGCCGGCCCTCGCGAGGATGAGCCGCGCCGGTGCGGTGCGGACGGGCATCGTTTCGGCGATGTACGAGTTGCTGGGCGACGCGACGCATCCGTGCTTCCGGACGTGTCTGGACCTTGCGAAGGGGGTGCATTCGTGACGAAAGGCGTGCCGATCGCCCTGACACGATGCGAACAATTCCGGTTCAGGGGCCATCCGGGGTAGGCGAAACGGCTTCCGGAGCCAA
>JAGQOI010000092.1 GCA_020427625.1 Phycisphaerales bacterium
CTTGATTTCGACCTCGCCGCCGGCCTCTTCGAGCTTGGCCTTGAGCGCGTCGGCTTCTTCCTTGGTGACCTTCTCCTTGATCGCCTTCGGCGCGCCGTCGACGACGTCCTTGGCCTCCTTGAGGCCGAGGCCGGTCGCTTCACGGACCACCTTGATGACCTGGATCTTCTTGTCGCCGGCCGTCTTGAGGATGACGTCGAACTCGGTCTGCTCCTCCACGGCCGCCGCACCGTCGCCGCCGCCCGCCGCCATCATGATGGCGCCGCCCGCGGCCGGCTCGATGCCGTACGTATCCTTCATGTAGTCAGCGAGATCGACCGCTTCCTTGAGGGTCAGGCCGGCGATGTCGTCGCCCAGCTTGCTGATCTTCGCGTCGTACGTCTTCGTGCCTTCGGACATGGGACTCTACTCCTGGTGTCAATGCTTCGCCCGAGAGGAGCCGCGCCGCGCGGCTTTTAACTCCGATCCGGAGCCAGTCAGGCAAAGAGGATGGTGCGAATCATGGTCGAACCGGCCCGTGCCGGTCGTTCGGGTGCTCCCCGCGGCGCGATCAGACCTTGCCGATCGTCTCGCCCTTCTCGAGGCGCTCCTGGATCTCCTTGACGATGCCGAGCAGGGCGGCGCCGGGCGCCAGGGCCGCGCCGACGACCTTGCCGCCGGGCGCGAGCGCGATGCTGACGACCTTCGCGATCGCCTCGTCGCGCGTCGGGAACGTGCTCAGGCGCTTCACGCCGTCGGCGCCGCCGAAGTACTCGCCGTCGAGGACGGCGCCCTTCAGCTCGAGGTTCTTCACCTTCTTCGCCCACGCGATGATCTCGCGGGCGACGTCGACGACCGAGTTCGCGCCGTACACGACGGCCGACGGGCCGTCGAGGGCCGTGCCCAGGTTCTCCAGCGCCGTGCCGCTGAACGCCTTCCGGGCGAGCGTGTTCTTCACGATCGTGACGCGGATGTCCTTCGCGAACAGGTCGAGACGCATCTCGTTGTTCGCGTTCGCGGGCATCCCGCGGATGTCGACGACCAGGGCGCCGTCGAGGTCGCCGAAGCGATTCGCGTACTCCGCCGTGATCATGTCCTTGACTGGCTTGCTCATGGGTGGTCTCCGGACCGGAACGGATGAATCAGACGGCGACCCGCACGCCCGGCGTCATCGTCCCGCTCAGGGTGCAGCTCTTGATGTAATGACCCTTCGCGGCCGAGGGTCGGATCCGCTCGATGGTCGCGAGGAAGTGACGGAAGTTCTCCAGCAGATCGCTCTCGGAGAAGCTCATCTTCCCGATGATCACGTGAATGTTCCCGCCGTCGTCGTTGCGGTACTCCAGCTTGCCCGCCGAGTACTCCTTCACCGCCTTCACGACGTCCGGCGCCACCGTGCCCGCCTTCGGCGACGGCATCAGACCCTTCGGACCGAGCTGGCGACCGAGCTTGCTCACGAACTTCATCATGTCCGGCGTCGCGACCGCGATGTCGAACTCCATCCAGCCCGCCGCGATCTTGTCGACCAGGGCCTCGCCGCCGGCCTCCACCGCGCCCGCGGCCTTCGCCGCCGCCGCCTTGTCCTCCGGGCAGAACGCCACCACCCGTGCCGTCTTGCCGATGCCCTTCGGCATCGAGATCGACCCGCGCAACTGCTGGTCCGCCTGACGAGGATCAATGCCCAGGTGCATGCACACCTCGACCGCCTGGTCGAACTTCGTCGGCTTGAACGACTTCACCGCCTTGATCGCCGCCTCCGGATCCTGAGGACCCTGGAACTTCGCGGCCATCTGCGCGTTCGCCTTCGCTCGCTTTGACTTCTGTGCCACTGATCAGCCCTCCACCGTGACGCCCATCGACCGGGCCGTGCCTTCGATGACCCGCATCGCGGCGTCGATCGTCGCCGAATTCAGATCGCTCATCTTCTCCTGGGCGATCGAACGAACCTGCTCACGCGTGATCTTGCCGACCTTCTGCGTGTGCGGGACGCCCGACCCCTTCTCCAGGCCCGCCGCGCTCAGGATGAGCACCGACGCCGGGGACGACTTGATCTCGAATTCGAAGGAACGATCCTTGTAGACCGTGATCACGCAACCCACGACCTTGCCGTTCAACTCCCGCGTCCGCTCGTTGAACGCCTGGATGAACTGGCCCGGGTTGATGCCGTTCGCACCCAGCGCGGGCCCGATCGGCGGCGCCGGCGTCGCCTTGCCGCCGGGGGCCATGATCTTGAACTGCTTGGCAATCTGCTTGGCCATCAGTGACTCCTACCTCCCACGAATGCTCCCGCCCGGGCGGGCGGTCGGTCGAACCCCGGCCAGGGGGACGACGAACTCTCGTGGTTCACGCGGTTGGGAAAATATTCAGAGCCGGGCAGTATACCCACGCCCGACCCGGATGCAACACCCCCCGGCCGGCCGGTACTGGTTCACGTTGGGGCACGTCGACCCGCGAGAGCCGAATCCGGCCGGGATCGTCCGAACGGATTCGTGTTCGGGATTTGATCGAGCTGTCATGCCGTGATCCTGATTATATTAAGTGGTCACTCGCCGGTGGCGGCGTTGAACGTGCCGGTGTGGACTGATCGATCAAGAGACGAAGATGGATCAAGACCGGAACCAGTTGGTCGCCAAAGGTCTGATCGCGATCGCGGTATCCAGCCTGGCGGTCGCCCTTCTGGTGAGCACGGGGATCGCCCACGTGCTCTCCGCGACCATCGTCTTGGCCGCAAGCGATTCATATGTCGAGGTGCGTGAGTCCGGTGCGTTTCTTGAAGTGGACGATGTCGCATCGGGCAGCGTTGCCGTCGGTGTGAGTCATCGCGTGAATGGCACGGTCTGGGGCATCTGCCTGCTGGTGTCGACCTTCTTGACGATTCAAGCGATTGCCTCCCTCATGCTCGCTCGGGTGGCGATCAAACGCAACCGTCAAGCGGGGCGCGAGTTGGGAGCCGCCGGCACGTCGACGCAACAATGACCCACTGACACGACCCATCCCGCAAACGGAATGACGCGCCGCCGCCGCGACGAGGCGAGCCCTACTTCTCCGGCGTGCCCGCCGGGAGCAGCTTCCGGTACTCGCTCGCCAGCGTCGACTGCTGGCGGTCGTCCAGCACCCGCACAAGCAACTCCACCGTCGCCATCGTGTCCGGATGCGTCGGACCCAGCGTGTCCCTGAGCCCCTCGTGCGTCCGACGCAGCATCGTCTCCGCCTCCAGCAGACGACCATCCTCCACCAGCCAACTCCCCTGACGAAGACGAGCCGCCCGAACGTCCGGCGCCGTCGCGCCCTTCAAACGCTCCAGCGCGTCCGTCGCCCGCCCGAGCAGGTCCGCGGCCTCCCGCGCCTCGCCCGACCGGCGCAACGCCTCCGACAGCACCATCATCGTGTGAATCGTCTCCGGATGATCCTCCCCGAGACGCGCGCGCTGCGCGTTCATCACGCCCCGCAACAACGTCGCGCCGCCGCCCGGATCGCCGGTGTGCACCAGGCGCTCGCCCAGGTCGGCCGCGATCGCGACCGTCCGCGGATCCTGACGCCCGAAGCGCGTCGTCGCCGTCGCCAGCGCCTCCCGCAGCAACGTCACGCCCGCCGCCTGCTCCGGACCGGTCATCCTGCGTCCAAGTTCCTGCTGGACAAGCAGTTGAAGTCGTTCGTCGAGGCCGGGGGTCGTGGTCATCACGTCGTGGGCGGCCTTCAGGCCCGCGAGGGCCGCGGGATCATCCACCGCCGTCGCCGCCGCCCGCGCCAACGCCAGCCGCGCCGCGATCGTGATCGTCACCGGATGCCCCGCGCCCAGCGTCCGCTCCGCTCGTGCCGCCTGATCGGCGAGCACGTCCGCGGCCTCGTCCGGCGCGCCCGCGCTCATCATGCTGATCGCCCGCTCCGTCGCGGCGATGAGCGTCAACGGATGATTCGGCCCCAGCTTCGCCGCCGCCAGGCCCTGCGCATCCTGGGCCAGCACGACCGACTTGTCGACGCGGCCGATCATCCGATTCAATCGCGCCAGATCAATCCGATCCGTGAGTTCCTGATCCACATCGATTCCGGTCGACCCGTCCAGACGCTGCTCGACCGCGTCCAGCGTCGCGCCGAACGTCGACGCCGCCGTCGGACCGCCACGATCCAGCAGGTCCAGCAGACGCCCGGCGATCAGCGCCGCCGGCACCTCGGGCGACTTCGGTGCCGCCGTCACCGGCCGGGTCGGTGGCGCGGCCGGCACGTCGATCCGACGCAGCCGTTCGGCGTCACGCTCCGCGAGCGACGCGGCGAGCGATTCCGCGCGCGCCGTCTCCGCCGCCGCCTGATCCCGGTTCACCCGGGCTTCGCGATAGAACACGCCGGCGGTGATCCCGGCGCCC
>JAGQOI010000093.1 GCA_020427625.1 Phycisphaerales bacterium
GCGCGGCAGGCCGCGGCGACGTCGACGGCGAGCCCGAGCGCCTCGCGGGAGACCGTCGCGAACGCGGTCTCGATCGCTTCGGCCGACGGCGCGACGACGCCGAGGTCCATCTCGTCGCCGTGCAGTCCGGTGTTGATCACGCAGGCGGTGTGATCCGCGGAGGCGACGCGGAGCTGGCGGTCCGGACCGACCGCGCGCATCGCCTCCGCGGGATCGACGCCGAGCAGCAGATCGGCCTCGCCGTACGGGACGCGCCCGGTGAGACGCACCTCGCCCGGTCCGCTGACGGGGCGCGAGAACGTCACCTGCGCCCACGCGCGGCGTCCGTGTCCGATCGGACGCGCGTCGAACGTCACGCGCACGTGATACCCCATCGTGCCGCCGGCATCCGCGAGGATCGACGCGACGAAACCCGGCGCATCGCCGCGATAGCCGGCGAGATGCGCGCGCCAATGCGTCTGCTGGCTCGCGATCGGACGAGGTACGGGAAGCCCGACCCCCACCGCGTCTCCCGACGCCGGCGCCTTCGTCCGCACGACCTCGATCTGCTCGTACAACGGACGCACGCGGATCTGCACCTGCCGGCGACGGCCGGAACGCATGGCGTCGGCGCGAAAGCCCGAGCGCAGTTCCGACTCCGGACGGGCCGCGCCGAGGTTCGGCAGCGGCGGCGCCTCAAGCTCGCAGACGGCGTCGGTCCGTCGAATCAGGCGCTGGATCGGGTCGTAGCCGAGCCGATCGGTCTCGGCCGCGGCACGGGCGACGGCGACGGTGTCGTACCGCGGCGGCTCGCCGTCGCGCACGATGAGCATCGTCGACCCGTCGCGCACGACGATGTCGCGGATCGTCTGGCGCACGGTCGCGCGATCGGTGAGGTCGACGACCTCGATCCGCACGCGGTCGGCGCGTTCGCCGGGCACCGCGCCGCGCATGAGACGCTCGAGGTCCTCGCGATCGTCGTCCGACGACACGTCGCACACGATGATGAGCCACGGCTGATCCGATCGCGCCACCTGGCGCAGCGCCGACAGGCCGCCGTCGAGGAACTCGGCGCGGTCCCAGATCTCGGTGTTCACGATGCGGGCCGGCGCGCCCGGCGCGGCGACGCCGTCGAGGGCGAGCGCCGTCGGCGCCACGTCGAGTTCCGCGAACGGCGCCCGCTCGCGCAACCAGACGTCGGTCTCGTCGACGATCGCGCGAACGACCTGACGGGCCGCGGCGGCACCGAAGTCGTCGCGACGCTCCGCGACGTCGACCTCGTCCGATCGACGTTCCGGCACGAGGCGCGAGGCGATCTGCATCGTCGGGCGGATGAGGTGCAGGAGATGCACGATCCGACGCGCCAGGATCGAGGGATGCACGGCGTCGTCCGGCCGAAGTCGACCGGGCACGCCGTCGGGCGTCGTCGGCGGGAGCTGGCGACCCCAGATCGCGGCCGGACGGTGATCGCCGCGCCGCATCGCCTCGGCGATCTCGAGGATGTCCGCCTCCACGACGCCCGGGCGCGCCTCGAGCACGATCACGTTGACGCAGCGCGCGAGCAGACGCTCGACGATCGCGTCGTCGATCGGATTCACGACCGTCAGGCGAACGATCGGAACCCGCTCGGTGAGCTGGAGCACGGTCGTGAGATGCCGCATCGCCGGCGCGGCCGCGCCGACCACGACGAAGCCGACCGGCACGCGTTCACCCGGACTCGGCAGGCAGCGGATCGTGTTCAGTTCGAGTCGGCGCACGAGACGGAGGGTGTTGCCGGTCTCGACCGACACGCGTCGCGGCCGGCGGCGCCGGCCGACGAGCACGGCCTCGAGCGGACGGAGCACGCGGTTCGGCACGACCTCCATCGTGTCATGCTGGTGCAGGATCGACCGGTGCACGATGAGCGCCACGGGTCGCCCGGACGCCCGCGTGAGCCGGGGCAGGAGTCCCACCGCCGACCGCAGCTCGGCGAGATCGCCGGCTTCGAGCGTCGGCAGATCGAGCGCCCGACTGACGTGGCGCGGACACATCGTCGGCACGTCGCCGGGCGCGTCCTCGAAGAGGATGGCGAGACTGCCCGGACGCGGGCGGGCGAGGAGTCGTTCGAGCAGCGCCGACGTCTGGCCGAGACGCGCGTTCGGCACGAGGGCGATGGCGCTGCGCCCGGCCTGGGCGGCCTGGGCCGCGAGCATGAGCGACCGACGTTCGTCCGGCGTCGCGACGACGCGCAGACCGTGCAGGCGACAGACTTCGGCGACGGTCTCGTCGGCGAGCAGGTCGAACACGCGCCCGAACACCCCCCATCGCGCCCCCGACAGCAGGTCGACTTCCGCCTCGGACTCGACGAGACCCTTGAGGATCGTCTCGGCGGCGGAGAACAGACCGACCCCGTCGTGTCGGGCGATCAGCGGCGTGTCGGATGGGGCGGACATCGGTGGTACGGCATCCCTGCTCGAGGGCGGAAGCGGTCGCGGTCACCATTCTCCCGTGAGAATCCGCTCGACGGCAAGGGCGACGCCGTCCTCGACGTGCGACGCCGTCACCCGCGCCGCCATCGCCCGGATCGGCGCCGCCGCGTTCGCCATCGCGATGCCGAGCCCGGCATGCCGGATCATCTCGACGTCGTTGATCTCGTCGCCGATCGCGGCAATGCGCGCCGGCGCGATCCCGTGATCGGCGGCGACCCGCTCGATCATCGTCCACTTGTTCACCTGGGGGTGAAAGACCTCCAGCAGATGCGTCGGTGATCCGGTCGCGGCATCCGGCGTGACCGCGGACCAGTGCCGCAGCAGCGCGCGATCGCCGAGTTCGTCGAGCATGAGCCGCACGACCCGCGCTAGTTCGTCGCCGTGCGCCA
>JAGQOI010000094.1 GCA_020427625.1 Phycisphaerales bacterium
CATGACGCGGACGGACGCACCGTCTGGCAGGTCGGCGGGCAGCTCGCCGAGGAGGGCGTGTCGATGACGCCCGAAGCGCTGATCGCCCGCGGCATCACCGAACTGCGCGGCATCCTGCCCGGCGTCGACTTCGCGGACGTCGAGTGGGCGACCTATCGCGTCGATCGCGCGGAACCCGCCGTCGACGGTCGCCGCCGGCCCGAGGATGTCGTCGCCGACGCGCACGGACCGGTGATCGTCGCCTGGCCGACGAAACTCGCGCTGGCGCCGCGTCTCGCGGACCAACTCATCGATCTGCTGCCGCCGGCCCGCGCCGAGGCGGGCGAATTCGACTGGCCGCACCGCCCCGCCGTGGCGCGGCCGCCCTGGGAGGACGACGTCACGTGGTACCCCGCCGCGCCTTCGGCCGGACCGGCCTGCACCTGAGCATCGTCGGATTCGGCGCGTTCAAGATCGGACGGAACGAGGGCATCAAGTATCCCTCGAGCTATGCCCTGCCGTCCGACGCCGACGTCGACGCCCTCGTCGCGAGGTTGCGCGATCTCGGCGTGAACTACGTCGACACCGCGCCGGCGTACGGAACGAGCGAAGCGCGGCTCGGGCGGGCGCTGGCGGCTCATCCGGCGGACGCGTTCATCGTGTCGACGAAGGTGGGCGAGGCGAGAACGGACGGGCGATCGACGTTCGACTTCTCCGACGCCGGCGTCACCGCGAGCATCCACCGCAGCCTGCGCCGCCTCGGGCGCGAGCGTCTGGACCTCGTGTGGGTGCACTCCGACGGGCGCGACGTCGAGATCATCCGGGACACCGACGTCGTGCCGACGCTCCGGCGCCTGCGTGACGAGGGACTCGTCGGCGCGATCGGGTTCAGCGGCAAGACGCCGGACGGGGCGCGGGCGGCGATGGACTGGGCCGACGGGTTGATGATCGAATATCACCTCGACGACCGTTCGCACGAGGCGGTCATCGTCGAAGCCGCGTCACGCGAGACGGGCGTCGTCGTGAAGAAGGGCCTGGGCGCCGGCCATCTCGATCCGGACGCGGCCGTGCGTTTTCTCATCGCGCGACCGGAGATCGCCAGCGTCGTGATCGGTTCGCTGAACCCGGCGCACATCGCGGGCAACGTCGCCGTCGCGATCGACGCCGCGGGTGCGTGAATCGTATCAGCCGGCGGCCGGCTTCGGCGGCGTCGCGGGCTTGGGCGCCGGGGGGATGACAAGGGTTCGACCGACGATGAGGCGGCCGGGATCGTCGCCGATCGCGGCACGGTTCGCGTCGTAGATGACCGACCAGAGGGACGCGTCGGCGTAGTAGGTCTTGGCGATGGACGACAGCGTGTCGCCGGAGCGCACGACGTACTCCTGCTGCGTCTTCGGGGCGGGCACGACGGTCGGCTTGTCGCGGTCGGTGTTCTTCGGCGGCAGACGGAGTTCCTGGTCGATCTTCAGGCGGTTGATGTCGACGAACGGATTCGCCTTCGCGATGAGGTCCCACTTGTTGGGATCGCCGAACCACATCTCCGCGATCGAACTCGCCGTGTCGTTCTCCCTGACCGTGTACGTCGTGTACGCGGGCGCGACGACGACCGGCTTCGCGGGCGCCGGGCGGGGGGACTCGGGCTTCGGCGCCGCCGGTTTCGGGTCGGTCGGCGTGACGCCGGCGGGCTTCGGCGTTGCGGCGCCCGGGTCGGTCGCGGGCGGCGGGTCGCGCTCGGCCGGCGGAGGCGTCACCGACGGGGTCTCGGGCCGGTCCTCCGGCACGCTGGCGGGTCGCGGGGCGGCGATCGCGGCGTGATACGACTCGGTGAGCAGGCCCGACCCGGCCGGGACGATCGACTCGTCGGCGCTCGCGCCGGGCGTGACGGACGGCCCTGGATCCACGGGCACGATCGGCGTGCCCGGTCCCGGCGGCAGGTCGCCTTCGAGCGAGCCGTCCTCGCCGCCGGCGACGATGCGCACCGGCGCGGCTCCGTCGGCGGGTTCGGGGGTGCCGGTTCCGGCGGTGCGTCCGGCGTCGGAATCGGATGCCGCGGGATCGACGGACGCGGGCGTCGCGTCATCGGCGTTTGGTCGCGGCATGCGTTCGGTTCGGGGCGTGGGGTCGGACTGGAGGTAGTAGATCGCGACGACGGTCACGACGACGGCGGCGAACACGGCGAAGACCTTGCTTCCTCCGGACATGGGCGATCCTCCTGGCCCGTGGGACGAGGCGGGCAGGCCGCGTCGTCGGCGATCGATCGAGCGGTGGTTCGTCAGGCGGCTTCGGGCTCGGGCGCGACGATCTCACGGTGCGGCGCGTCGGACTTCCCTCGGAACACGAGCGGCGCCGCGATGGCGATGGAGCTGTAGGTTCCGACGACGAGTCCGGCGAGCAGGCAGTACGTGAACGGCCGGATGCCGCTGCCGCCCTCGATGTACATGATGAGCACGGCGAGCAGCGTCGTGCCCGAGGTGAGGGTGGTTCGGCTGAAGGTCTGGTTGATGGAGCGGTTGATGACCTCCGCCGACGCGAGCGGCAGCTTGCCGCGGTTCTCACGGATGCGGTCGAGGATGACGATGGTGTCGTTCAGCGAGTAGCCGATGATCGTCAGGAGTGCCGCGACGACGCCGAGGTCGACCTGGAATTCCTCGATGAGCAGGAACCGCGCGATGCCGGTGGAGCCGATGAGCTGGGTGACGGCGACGAGCCCGAGGGCGATCGAGACGTCGTGGGCGAGCGCGAGCACGGCCGCGAGCGAGTAGCGGAACGAGCCGAACCGCACCCAGATGTAGACGAGGATGCCGAGCAGCGACAGCACGACGGCGACGATGGCGCTCGCCTTGAGCGACGCGGCGACCGCCGACGAGAAGGTCGTCACCTGTTCGAGGCTCGAGCGCCGCGTGAGTCCTTCGCGGACGAGCGACCACTCGCGGGCGGCGAGGTTGCGGTCCCACGACTCGAACGCGACGTCCGGACGGAGTCCGTTGAGCGCCGGGTCGGCAACGACGACGGCGACGGAGGTGTAGCCCTTCGCCGTGTCGTTCGGGTCGGCCGCGGTCAGGCCGACGATCTCGACGTCGCGTCCGACGGCGTCGGTGTAGTTGGTGTGCTGGCGCATGCGGTCGATGCGGGCGCGGAGGTCGTCGAGGGACGAGGGCGGCGTGATGTCGTCGAGCACGACCGCGACGCCGCCGATGAAGCTCGCGACGCGGGCGGCGGTCGGGCGGCCGATGCTCTCGCCGAGGCGGTCGCCTTCGATGAGGAACGTGTGGGCCGCGTGATCGGCGGATTCCGATCCGGCGAACTCGAGCGGGTTGGTGACGTCGAGATCGCCCTTGAACTCCTCGGTGATCGCGGACACGACGGTGTCCATGATCGTCACGTCCTCGGCGAGGCCCTTGGGGTTGGCGACCTTGATCTGGAAGCGATCGGCCGAGTTCCGGCCGTTCACCATGCGCGAGTCGCCGACGGTGAGGATGGACGCCCGCTGGAGTTCGGAGAGGATGGTGAGCTCACGCTCGTCGAAGCCGGTGAGCGTCTTGTCCGCGGCCTTGCGGCCGATCTCGTGCACGCGCTCCTGGACGCTGTCGGGGCCGACGTGGGGCAGCCAGAGCCGGGTCGCGTCCTCGGCACCGTCCGCCGGCGTCTCGACGCGGGTCTGCATGGTGACGGAGACGCCGCCGCGGAACTCGGTGTCGAACATCGATTCGCCGCGGATGCCGACGAGGATGAGCGAGAGCAGGACCATGCTGACGCTGACCGGGATGAAGACCTTGCGGAGGCCGAGCCAGTTGATGTTCGGTTCGAGGGCGCGGTGGATCGCGGGGAACGTCGACGCGAGCATCGGCAGCGTCTTGCGACCGAGCACCTCGGTGTAGACGTAGAAGATCTGTCGCGTGACGAACAGGGCGGTGAACAGCGTCGCGCCGATGCCGATGGCGAGCGTGAGGGCGAAGCCCTTCACCTCGGTCGTCGCGGTCTTGTAGAGGACGAAGCAGACGATGAGGTTGGTGACGTTGCCGTCGATGATCGTCGACAGCGCCTTCTGGTAGCCCAGTCGGACCGCGGTGCGGAGATCGACCTCGCCGGTGAACAGTTCCTCGCGGATGCGCTCGTAGATGAGCACGTTGGCGTCGACCGCCATGCCGATCGTGAGCACGATGCCCGCGAGACCCGGCAGCGTGAACGTGCCGTCGAGCATCGCCATGACGCCGAAGATGATGATGCCGTTGCAGAGCAGCGCGATGTCGGCGACGACGCCGGCGAAGAAGTAGTAGGCGAGCATGAACAGCGCGACCACGATGACGGCGAGCCAGCACGCCTCGAGGCCGCGACCGAGGTTGTCGGCGCCGATCGACGGGCCGAGCGTGTTCATGGCGATGGGGTCGTGGGTGACGCGGGCCTGGAGGGCGCCGGCGGCGAGCACCTTGATGAGGTAGCTGATGTCGGCGTCGCTGAAGTTGCCGCTGATCTGACCGTTGTTGTTGATCTGGCTGCGAAGCACCGGCGCGGAGTAGATCTGGCCGTCGAGCACGATCGCCATCGGCTTGCCGACGTTGGCGCCCGTGAGCCGCCCCATCAGGCTGCCGCCCATGGCGTCGAGCGTGAAGGCGACCGCCGGACGACCGAGCTGGTCGCGGGTGTTGCTCGCGCCGTTCATCGTCCACTCGACCTCGCCGCCGTGCGTCATGCTGTTCGCGGCGTTCGTGTAGAGCAGCAGGAAGTACTGGCCCTCGTACTCGGCCGCGACCAGGTCGCGGTTCGAGAAGTACTGCGACGGATTGGCGATCAACGCATCGTGCTGTGCCGCGTCCTCGTACCACTGCTGGAGTTCGTTGATCGGGAACCACTTCGCGTTGCGGCTCGACGTGTTCTCCGGACCGAGCTCGGCGAGCTCCGTCCGCATCGTGTCGATGTTCACGCCGATCGTCTCGCCCGACGCGGCATCGAGCGGGCTGATCGCGATGTGGAACTCGAGCACGCCGGCGCCGCGCATGAGACGGATGAGATCCTCCGGATCGTCGAAACCCGTCCGCTTCGCGTCGTACGCGTCGAACGCCTCGCCCGCAACGTCCAGCTTCGCGCTGAGGTGCGGGAACTCGCCCTTCAGACGACTGATCTCCATCGCCCGCTGACTCGGACCCATGATCCGCTTGCCCGTCTCGTCGAACCGCGGCTCGCGGGTGACGGGATCGATCTCCTGCACCGGATCGTTCGGGCGACGCAGCGCCTGCACCACCCGCTCGCGATCGAGGCTCAGGCCGAGCACCTCGTCGAGCGCGTCGTCATACGTGATCTCGGCGACCGCGACCGCGCCTTCCGCGGCATCGACGCCGGTCCCGGACGCCCGGGCGGCATCCAGCGCGGCCCGGGCCTGCTGGAGCGCATCGAACGCGTTCTGAAGCGGCGCGACCTTCTCGCCGAACGTCGCGACCGCCTGCCGACTGCCGAGCAGATCGACGAGACGGGACTGCGGAATCTCCGCCTCCCGCATGAGGTCGTCCATGGCGAGGTCGTAGGCCTTCTTGAGATCCTGCACCTCTCGACTCGGCAGCGGCATGACGATCTCGAAGCGATCGAGACCCTGCGGCGTCATCGAGATGTCGAGCAGGCCGCGCGGATTGATGCGCTGCTTGAGCACCTCGATCGTCTGCGTGAGGATGGCCTCGCGATCGGAGGCGTCCTCGGGCATCTTCACGCCGTAGACGAGGCTGACGCCGCCGCGGAGGTCCTTGCCCAGCCGGATCTTCTCCTGCGGCGGATTGACCGCGACGACGCACAGGAGAATGAACGCGATGATGAGCAGGAGCTTGACCCAGATGTGACGCATGGAAGCTCGTTCCTACCTTGATGCCGTCCCCTGACGGGGCAATCGTCGGCGTCGCCGATGGGCGATCACGGACGCGGAGAGTGTGTTCAGGAATCCTCGTCCGACGACGTGAGCACTTGCTGCACCGCCGAACGGGCGAACGTGATGCGGGTGTTCGAGGACTCGTCGACCTTGAGGACGACGAGGTCCGCCTTGATCTCCACGACCGAGCCGATCACGCCGCCGACCGTCTGCACCCGATCGTGCTTCTTGATCGCCGACATGAGCTGGTCACGACGCTTCTTGTCACGACGCTGCATCCAGGCCGACACCGCGAACACGCCGACCATGGCGATCAGCAGGAACCAGATCATCCCGCCCCCCGCCGGAACCGCCGGCGCCGGAGCGCCCGGCGCACCCGAACCGCCCGGCGTCGCGGGCGCCGCCGTCGTGCCGGTCGACTCGCCCGCCAATGGCGGCGCCGATCCCTGGGCCATGAACACCGTTGTCGAATCCATCCACTGGAACATGCGTTCGAGCCTGCCTCGGACACCTCATGTATGAAGCGACGGCGCGGCCTGCTCGGGGTCCTGGAGCACTGGCCACGCCTCGAAAAGCCAAGACCACGCATCTTCGCGGATACTCCGGCGGATGTCCAGCAGCAGACGCTGGAAGTGCCGGATGTTATGGATCGACACCAGAATCGGTCCGAGCATCTCGCCGGCCATGAACAGGTGACGCAGATACCCCCGACCGAACCCCCCGCCGCACGCCGCGCAGTCGCACCCCGACTCGATCGGCCCATCCTCCTCCGCCCACCGAGCATTGCGCAGATGAAGACGGCCCGCCCGCGTGAAGGCATTGGCATTGCGGCCGTTACGGGTCGGGAGCACGCAGTCGAACAGGTCCACGCCCGACCGGATCGCCACCAGCAGGTCGCGCTCGTACCCCACCCCCATGAGGTACCGAGGCCGGTCCGCCGGCAGCCGGGGCGCGGTGAACTCCACCACCCGGTGAATCAACGCCGGACCCTCCCCCACCGCGACGCCGCCGATCGCGTAACCGGGCAGGTCGATTGAGGTTACGGCCTCGGCCGACGCCGCCCGGAGGTCGAGGTCGATCCCGCCCTGCACGATCCCGAACAACGCCTGCTCCGTCGGACGGGCGTGCGCCGCGACACACCGTTCCAGCCAGCGGACCGTCCGCTCGTGCGCCGTCCGGAGCCGGGCGGCGCCGACGTCCGGACCCGCGGGGGCGCAGTCGTCGAACGCCATGATGATGTCGGCCCCGAGGTCGTTCTGGACCTCGATCGACCGCTCCGGCGTGAGACGGATCATGCTGCCGTCGATGATCGACTTGAAGGTGACGCCGTCGTCGTCGATGCGGTTGATGTCGGCCATGGAGAACGCCTGGAACCCGCCGGAATCGGTGAGGATCGGGCCGTGCCAGCGCATGAAGGCGTGCAGGCCGCCGCGCCGGGCGATGAGGTCGGAACCCGGGCGCAGCATGAGGTGATAGGCGTTGGCGAGGATGATCTCGGACCCCGTCGCCCGCACGAGCTCGGGCAGCAGGCCCTTCACGGACGCGCGGGTGCCGACGGGCATGAAGGCGGGCGTCGGGAACGATCCGTGCGGCGTCGTGACCCGCCCGACCCGCGCGTGACTGCCCCGATCGGTGTGTTCGATCCGGAAGTGCAGAGGCGAGGCCATGTCGGGTCGTCCGTTGCGTCGATCGGGGTCGCGCCGCCGCCCCGCGCGGCGGGGCGGACACTCTACTCGTCCCGCGTCACGCCCACCAGTCGTCCGTCCAGTCGGGACCGGCCGCCTGTTCATCAGGACCAGCGGCTCTCGGCGAATCGTTCGAGGATGTCGCGTTCGCGCTCGGTGAGCGTCCCGGTACCGTCCCGCCGCACCTTCTCGAGGATGGCCCGGAGTTCACGGCGCTGGACGAGGGTGAGTCCCGGCCGGCGTTCGGCGCGGCTCGGGCGATAGTGCCGCGACGTCGGGTCGACGCGTCCGAGCACGTCGAAGAAGTCGTGGAGCTGGTGGGGATGGCGGATGAAGTAGTAGCCCGCGATTGCGCCGCCGAGGTGCGACGCCTCCCCGCCGGCGTTCGACCCGGCGGTGTAGAGCACGTACAGCGCCATGCCGACCATGAACCAGGCGAAGTAGCGCGTTTCGATCGGGATGATGAAGAACAGGAGGATGACCTGTCGCGGCGCGAGGTACGCCGCCGCCATCACGACCCCGAACACGCCCGCCGAGGCGCCGATGAGCGGCGTCGTCGGCAGGTTGAACAGCAGGAACGGGACGTGCTGGCCGGGCATCATCGTGTCGACCACGAATCCCGCCAGGTTCAACACCATGTACATGATCGCGCCGAAGATGCCGGCGAGCAGGTAGAACGCGAGGAATCGCTTGCGCCCGAGGTACTCCTCGACGAACGGCGCGAACATCCACAGCATGAACATGTTGATGACGACATGCCAGATCGTCGTGTGCGTGTGCAGGAACTGGAAGCCGATGAACCGCCAGACCTCGAGCCGGAAGAACCCGCGAACGGTCGAGAAGTGCAGGTACGCCTCCAGCGTGTGCATCGGCGCGACGTCCGCCCAGCCGATCCGCGGCCCGTTGCGGAAGGCGTAGATCGCGACCTTCGGCTGGTCCTGGCCCACGATCCGATCGCCGAAGACGAGCTGATCGCGGGCGTACTGCACGTCGGCCGCGATCTGCATCGGACCCATGAGCACCGGCCGCACCGGCAGCAGGCCGTCGACGACGAACACGAGACCGCAGGCGATGATGATCCACCAGGTCATCGAGACGCGGGCCATGCGGCCGCGCAGACCCGCCCGCGGATCGGACGCGGATCGGAGTATCGGAAGTCGAGGGTCGGAGGGCGTCATGGCGTCGCGGTCGAAGGGGTGGGCGGCGGGACGGGTCAGGACATCATCGGCGAGGGCGGCGGCGGGAGTGCAGTGCGGGCGCGGATCACGGCTCGTCGCCCGAGGTCCGACGTCGACGAGTGACCCGCTCGAGCAGGCGGCGCTCCGCCCGCGTGAGACTGTCCATCCCCGAGATCGAGATCTTGTGCAGGATCTCGTCGACCTGGATCGCCTCCGCCTCGGCCCGGGCGGCATCGCGCAGGCGGCGCCGCTCCTCGCCGGTCGGTCCCGCCGGCGTCTCGGGCGCGATCTCGTCGAGCGCGTCGATCTGCCGGCTCGTGATGTAGCACGTGACGGCGCCGAACCCGGCGACGAGCAGGCCCAGCATCTGGTTCACCGCGACGCAGAACGCGCCGAGCATGATCGCGACGAGGTACCCGACGAAGACGACCCGCCGCATCGACCCGGCGTATCCGAGCCGAGGCCACCAGATGACCTGGAGCAGGCGCGCCCCGTCCAGCGGAAAGATCGGCAGCAGGTTGAGCAGCAGCACGACCAGATTCACCCACGCGACGAGATACAGCAACTGGATCGACAACGCATCCGTGAGCAGCAGCCCGCGACGCAGATCGAGCGGATCCGGAATCGCCAGCCCGAACCACACCTGCGTCGTCGTGCCGAGCAGCAGCGCGAGAAGTCCGAACAGGAACACGTTCATCAACGGACCGCCGGCGACGGCGATGAAGTGCGCCCGCCAGTGGTTCGGCGGCTGCACGAACGCTAGTCCGCCGAGCGGCCAGGCGAGGACCTCGTGCGCCTCGCCGCCGATCCCGCGGCACGCGATCACGTGCCCGAATTCGTGCAGGATCACGATGACGAGCAACGCACCGGCCGCCCACGCCTGCAGGCCGAACGACAGCGTCGGGTCGTCCGTCAGCGCCGCCTGGAGCAGGAAGATCGTGAAGACGATGATGAAGCTGATGTGGATCCGGATCCGCAGACCCCAGACGCGCCCGAGCGACAGCGACCAGCTCGCCGGATTGTCGAGCGTCGGGCGAACGCCCTGCCAGTCGCCGCCCGGACGACCGTGACGCCAGGCCGCGAACTCTCCGGGCTCGTACTCGGAGTCCCGCCAGCTCATGTCCGGGCGTCGACCCGTCGGCGCCACAGCAGGGCGGCCGCGATGGTCTTGGCGTCGACCAGCGCCCCGTCGTCGATGAGGGCGAGCAGCGCGTCGACGCTCATGCGATGGACCTCGATGTCCTCGCCGGGTTCGAGCGCGGGCGGGCCGGGCGTGAGATCGGTCGCGACGAAGACATGCATGCGTTCGTCGGTGATGCCCGGCGAGGTGTAGAACGATCCGAGGGGGTCGAGGCGGGCGGCGCGATGTCCGGTCTCCTCGACGAGCTCGCGAGCCGCACAGGCCGCGGGCGGTTCGCCGGCTTCGAGCGTTCCGGCGGGAAACTCCCACAGGGTGTCGTCGACGGCGATGCGCCGGTTCCGGATGAGCAGGACGGTGTGTTCGTCGAGGACGGGGACGATGAGCACGGCGCCGGGATGACGGACGACCTCGCGTTCGACGGCCCGGCCGCGGCCGTCGACGGTCCGCAGCACCTCGACGGCAATTCGTCGACCCCGGAAGGCGAGTTCGATGGAGGTCGGGTCGCTCATCGGTAAGATCATAGAGTGTCGACGCCCGCCATGACGACTTCGCCCGCCGCGCCCGACGAGCCGCTCGTCCGGCTGGTACATGTCGAGAAGTCGTTCGGTTCGCGCCGGGTGCTCCGGGACGTGACGATCGACGTCCCCCGGGGCCGGGCGACCGTCATCATCGGTCCCAGCGGCTGCGGCAAGTCGGTGCTGCTCAAGCACATCGTCGCGCTGCTTCGTCCCACGCGGGGCGAGGTCTGGTTCGACGGGACGCGGATCGACGCGCTGAGCGAGTCGGCGCTCGTTCCGTTCCGGCGTCAGATCGGCTTCCTCTTCCAGCAGGGCGCGTTGTTCGACTCGATGTCGGTGCGCGAGAACATCGAGTTCCCGCTGCTCGAACACACGACGCTCAGCGCGAAGCAGCGTCTGGACCGGGTGCGTGACGTGCTCGACATGGTGGGCCTGGCGGCGACGCTCGACCAGATGCCGGGCGATCTCTCCGGCGGGCAGCGCAAGCGGATCGCCCTCGCCCGCGCGGTGATCCTGCATCCGACGCTGATCCTGTACGATGAGCCGACGACGGGTCTCGACCCGATCCGGTCGGACGTCATCAACGAGCTCATCCTGAAGCTCGAGCGTGAACTCGGCGTCACGAGCATCATCGTGACCCACGACATGATCAGCGCCTTCAAGCTCGCGGACCGGATGATCATGCTGCACCAGGGACGCGTGATCCTCCAGGGCCCGCCGGAGACCTTCCGGCAGTCCACCGACCCGCTCATCCAGCGCTTCCTGCTGGGCGAGGCGACCGAGGCCGAACTCGAAGCGATCCGCGGCGCCCGCCCGCGCACCGAGACCACCGCATGAGACCGCACACCCGGGACTTCCTCGTCGGCCTGACCACCATCGGCGCCCTCGTCACGCTCGCGACGCTGCTCATGCTCTTCGGCGAACTCGATCGCTGGATCCGCGACCAGTACGCGTTCACGGTCCGCATCGACAACGCCGGCGGACTCTTCGCCGGCAGCGCGGTCCGCCTCAACGGCGTGAACATCGGCGTCGTCGAGAAGGTCGAGATCGATCCCGCCGATGCCGCGCACCCCGTCGTCATCCGGATCCGCGTCGACGGCTCCCGGCGCATCCCCGATCCCGTCGTGCCGGCCGTCGAGACGTCGCTGCTCGGCGGCGCCGCGACCCTCACGTTCACGCTCACGCCCGAATCCGTCACGAGCGGACGCCTCTACGCCGTCGACGGCAGCGCCGTCGTCACCGGCACGTACCAGACGCTCGCCGATCGACTCGCGGCGATGCTCGATGAACGACTCGCACCCATCAACCAGGCCGCGGCCTCCTTCGCGGGTCTCGGCACGACCTTCGACGATCTCTCGACCCAGATCGGCCAGCTCATCGGCGAGGCGACGACCGACGACCCGGAGGCGCCGACGCTGCGCAACGCCATTCGACGCGTCGACCGCTTCATGACCGCCGGCGCCGACGCCGCCGATGCCGCCCGGACCTGGCTCGACGACGAGGCGCTCCGCGCGGACGTGACGGGCTCGATCAGCGACTTCCGCGCGATGACGACCGACGCACGGACCTTCGTCGCGTCGCTCGACGCGACGAACACGTCGCTCCAGGCCGCGATCGAGGACTACCGACGGCTCGCCGGCGCGCTCGAGGGCGATGCGCATTCGGTCGCGTCCGGCATGCTTCCGCTCATGGACGACGTCGGGCGCGCCTTCGAGGAGATGCGCATCCTCCTCGCCGCCGCGACATCCGGCGACGGCACGATCGGACACCTCCTCACCGACCCGACGCTCTACGAATCGCTCTCCGACGCGGCGACCCGCCTCGATCAGGCCCTGCGCGACGCCCAACTGCTCATCCAGAAGATCCAGGCCGAGGGCCTGCGCCTGAACCTGTAGTGGGCGGGCGAGGATCGTCGTCCGCGACGACGGGCGCAAACGAAAAGCCGCGCCCGAAGGCGCGGCAGAGTCGTTCGAATCCGGTCGCGGACCGTCTCGCGATCAGTCGCCGACGACGACGTTGATCTCGACCCGGCGGCTCTTCGCCTTGGAGCCCATGGGCTTGTCGGGTCCGCGGCTGCCGATGGTGACGCGCGACCCGCTCACGCCGCGCGAGATGAGGTATTCCCGCACCGCGAACGCGCGCTCGAAGCCGAGGTGGTAGTTCGTGCGGTACTTGTCCTTCGTCTTCTTGATCGGATCGGTGTCGGTGTAGCCGACGATCTGGATCTCTCGTCCGCCGTAGGTCGAGTTGAGGACGTTGGCGACGGCGTTGAGCGAGCTCTTCGCCGCGTTCTTGATGGTCGCCTGTCCGGAGTCGAACAGGACGTCGGCCTCGACCGTCGCCGTGACGAGACCGGCGGAATACGAACCGGTCACGCCGTCGATGCCCGAGAACGGATTCGGTGCGCTCGTCGGCGCCACGGGCTGCGCCCGCATCGCGTCGTCACGCTCGGTGCGGAGCCGGGCGAGTTCGCGATCGCGATCGCGAAGTTCGTTCCGCGCCTCCTCGAGCGCCGAGTTCCGGTCCGCGAGCTCGGCGCGAACATTGAGGACCTCCTCGTTGAGCAGATCGTTCTGCTCCTTCAGCTTGTTGTTGCAGCCGCTGCACAGCATGATGCTGCCGAGCGCGATCAGGGCAACGAAAAAGCGGATCTTGGTCATGCCTCCTGCGTCCTTCGTGAAAAGAGGTCCGTGAGTCGACGCCGATGACGGCGTCCTGCCGCCGATCGCACGATCCGGCCGACGCGACCAGATGCACCGACCGTGCGCCGGCGAGTATATCACGACCCGCCGTCAGACGCCGTGACCGCACGATGACGGGTCGCCAACCACGTGAGCATCGCCAGGGCCGCCGCGCCGACCGCGAGGGCGACGAGGGCCAGCCCGCCGTCGATCTCCGCGACGGCGAACTCCAGACCCGGCGTGAGCAGGGCGAGCGCGCGGTCGAGCACCGGTCGACCCGCCAGCACGACGACCGTCGCGATCGCCAGATGCGGACCGTACGGCAGCGCCCGGTGCTCGACGCGGAACATCGATCCCAGCGCGACCGACAGGATCGCCCACGCGATCCCGAAGAACGGCGCGACGAAGAACACGACGATCGGATCCTGCCACCCCAGCACCGCGCCGACCGCGCCGAGCAGATGCACATCCCCCAGACCCATCGCCTCCCGGCCGACCGCCAGCGTCCCCAGGATCCGGATGCCCCAGATCAACCCCCCGCCGACCAGGTAGCCCGTCAGACACGCCCCCAACGCCGTGACCACCCGCGGCGGCGCCTCCCCCATCGCCGCGCCCACGTAGTACCCCACCGCCAGCCCGACCAGGCACGGCAACAGAAACACGAGTTCCACCGCCATCTCGCGACGCCCGTGCGGGTAGTCGACAAACACATCGTCGTCCGCCGATGGGTCGGCATACGACTCGTAGTCGTGGAAACTCGGGCGCAGGAGGCCGGCCTGGAGCAGGACGGTGCTCAGGAGGACGCCCGCCATCCCGCCGAACGCCGCGCCGCACCCGGCCGCGCCGACCGTCGGAATCGGCCACAGATCGAACGTGAACGGGCTCAGCGGCAGCACCGCCTGGATCGCGGCCAGAACCACCGCCGCGACCGTCACGAACAGCGGAATCTGGATCGGAATCAGGAACGTCTTCGCATCGATGACGGTCATTGCGTAGAGTCCGCCGAGCAGGAACGCCCACGCGAGGAACATCGGCCAGGTGCCGAAGGTCGTCGGCCAGGTGCCGAGGAAGCCGTTCGAAGACCACCAGTTCGTCGACGCCAGAGGCCACGCGGCCGTCGAGGGATGCTGCGTGTAGAGCCCGACGTAGAGCGCCAGCAGCACCAGCGCCGTGCCGATCTCGATGACGAGATAGCGCGGGCTGATCCGCGTCCGACAGCCGCGACAGCGACCGCCCAGACGCAGCCACCCGATGATCGGCAGATTCTCATGCCACCGCAGCATGCGCCCGCAGGTCGGACAGCGACTCGGCGGCAGGACGACGCTGATGCGGTTCGGCATCCGGTACACGACGACGTTGAGAAACGACCCCATGCAGGCGCCGAACGCGAACACGAAGATCGCCGACGGCAGATGCTGGTACACCCAGATCGGCACGGCCGCGAGCATCGGAGTGCAGTCGAAGGCGGGTATCACGCGGACTCCGCGTCAGGGGTGGTCGGATCCGTCCGACGCCGTCGCGGCATCGTTCCCGTCCGGTTCGCTCGTCTCATCCAGTTCGGTCGTGAGGGTGCGCACCTTCTGTTCGGCCTGGTCGAGCACCTGTCGACAGCGCGTCACCAGCGCCATGCCCCGCTTGTACGCCTCGAGCGACGCTTCGAGACCGATGCGCCCCTCATCGACTTCCTCGATGAGCGACTCCACCTCCTCGATCGCTTCCTCGAAACTCATCTTCGCCGGATCGCGCGGCGACCTGCTCGGTGTGCTCCCCATGACGCAAATCTACTCCGAGCCCGCGAACAGGTCCAACTGGTCGTCCCCCGGCGCCGGCGTCCGGCTCGGCCGTCGACGCGCCTCCGACCCGCCCACGATCGAATCCACCGAGCCGTCATGCAGACGCGTCACGATGACATCCCCCCCGCCCACGTCGCGCACCGAACGCACCAGCCGCCCGTCGTCGCGCCGCTGCGTGTAACTGAACCCCCGCGACAGCACCCGCTGCGGATTCAGGGCCTGGAGTTGACGCTCGTCCGTCGTCACCCGCTCCCGAAGCCGGCGGACATGCATCACGAGCGCCCGCCCCAGACGCTCGGCCGCGGCGTCGACCTCGGCCCGCCGCCGCACCGCGACGTCCTGCGGCCGCCAGGCGCCCATTCGCCCGGCCAGTCGCTCGAGACGCGCCCGCTCGCCGGCAAGTCGCCCGACCACGATATGACGCAGCATCCGACGATGGCGCTCCAGCCGAGCCGCGGCATCGACGACGCGGGACCCGGGATCCCGGAACAACCCGTGACGCGCGATCCGGTCGACGCGCTCGCGGGCCCGCTCGACCCGGCGCCGCAGACCGAGGTCGAGACGCGACCGGAAATGCTCGACCTGCGTCGCGAGTTCCGCCGCGTCGGGCACGAGACGCATCGCGGCCTGGGTCGGCGTCGCGGCGCGAAGATCCGCGACGAGTTCGATGATCGTCGTGTCCGACTCGTGCCCGATCGCCGCGACCACCGGCAACGTGCACCGGAAGACCGCATCGGCGACGACGCGCTCGTTGAACGCCCAGAGATCCTCCATCGACCCGCCGCCTCGCGTGACGAGAATCGCGTCGAGCCCGAGTCGGTCCCGCGCGGCATCCAGGCGTCGGATCGCCGACGCGACCTCCTCGGCCGCGCCGGTCCCCTGCACGCGCACGTCGACGATGCACAGGTCGACCGCGGCGCAGCGGTGCGCGCAGGTGGAGATCACGTCGTGCACGGCCGCGCCGGACGCCGACGTGACGATCGCGATCCGACGCGGGAACGGCGGCAGCGGCTTCTTGTGGTCGGGATCGAAGTACCCGAGGACGCGGA